>JACMLV010000188.1 GCA_014379395.1 Burkholderiaceae bacterium | reverse complement strand
GGCGAAATCGGTGATCGCCGCGGAGGCCGCGCCCGACAGCTGCGCGCGGGTGCCGTGCGGGCCGGCCAGCAGCTTGTCGGCCTCGGCGTTGGCGAACGTGACACGCCCGCCCAGATCGCACACCACGATGCCGATCGGGCCGGTCTCGGTGATCTTCGACAGCAGCGCGTGCTGGCGCACCAGGGTCTGCTGGGCGCGCCGGATCTCGGTGAAATCGCGCGCCGCCGCGACGATGCCCTCGACCTGCCCGAGCGCGTTGCGATAGACGGTCGCGTTGAACAGCACCTCGGTGAGTCCGCCGGCCGCGTCGCGCACGGTGAGCAACTGGTCGCGCACCAGGTTTTCGCTGAGCATGGTCTGGAAGCTGGCGCGGGCCTGCTCCGGCTCGGTGAAGCAGGCGCCGAAGTCGGCCCCGACCAGCTGCTCGCGGCGGCGCCCGGTGACGTCGGCGGCGGCCTGGTTGACGTCGGTGATCCTGCCTTCCGGGTTGACCATGAAGAGCGGATCGACGCTCGCCTCGATCAGGCTGCGCACATAGAACGAGGCGGCGCGCATCTCGGCCTGCGCCGCGAGCGCGCGCTCGAAGGGCGCGCGCACGCTGCCGATGAACACGGCGCGGTAGATCATGCCGAACGCGATCACCTTGTAGACGTGGCCGAGCAGGTTGAAGATGTCGGTGACGTCCGAGTACAGCGTGAAGCACAGTTCGCTCAGGATGGAGATGGCGGCCGCCGCGAACAGGCTCGGGGCGTCGTACTCGCGCGGGCGGTCGGCGCGGCGCAGGAAGATCAGGGCCGGCACGGCCAGGATCGCGATGATCAGGTATTCGGCGCCGACCTTGAACGGCGTCAGGCCGCGGCCGGCGATGAAGGTGTGCGGCAGGGCGTCCTGGCGGGTCAGGCCGAACCAGAGCACCAGCGCCGCCAGCGCCAGCGCGGCGCCCAGCAAGAGGTGGCGCGTGCCCGGACGCCGGAACGGGCTCCAGGGTCGCAGCGCGACGGCCGTCAGCGTCAGGGCGAAGCAAAGGCGCGCCGCCAGCCAGAAGTTGATGGCTTTTTCAGGGTCGGACGGGGTGACGAAGTCGGGCATGCCCTTGAACGAGAGGACGTGGGCGAAGTCGATCGCGGCGGTGGCGAACAGGCCGATGGCGAGCAGCATGAAATTGCCGGGGCGCTCGCTGGCGTAGGCGTTCCACGCCACGCCGAACACCATTCCGGCCACCAGCAGCGACGGCGTCTCGAGCGCCATGTGCAGCCAGGCGTAATTGGCCACGCCCTCGAATAGATGGCGCGGCGGCATCAGCCAGACCAGCGCGAACAGCAACGCCAGCGCCAGCACCAGGGTGCATTGGCAACGCAGGGGGCCGGTCTTTCGGGTGGGGCGCGAAGACTCGGACAGCGCCAATGTTGCTTTCGTCATAGTCTTGCATAGTAGCATTTTCAACCATTCCCATACAGCCGGAATGGTCGGCGCCACAACGGACCGCGGGCGCGCGGCGCCCGTCGCGGCGGCCTTACGCCGGGGCGACCAGACCCATCTCGCAGAGCGCCTCGTGGGCCGAGCGGAAGGCGTCGATGGCCAGCGGCATGCCGCAATAGACGCTGGCGTGCAGCAACACCTCCTGGATTTCCTTCATGCTGGCGCCATTGTTGACGGCGCCGCGCACATGGCCGCGGATCTCGTGCGCGCGGCCGAGCGCGGTCAGCATCGACAGCGTGAGCAGGCTGCGGGTTTTCAGGTCGAGTCCGTCGCGGCACCAGGTCGTGCCCCAGGCGTTGCGCGTCACGAATTCTTGCAGCGGCGCGGTGAAGGCGTCGACGTTGGCGAACGCCTTCTCGACGAATTGCTCGCCCATCACCTGCTTGCGCATCTTTAAGCCATCTTCGAATTGCTGATCCATCCTTGCCGCTCCCAGTGTTGTCAATGTTGCCGGGCATGGTATCGAGCGCGCCCGCCAGGGTCAAGCGGCGCTAATCGGGGCGCTAATCGAGGAAGTCGGCGTACTCTTTCTGGCCGTAGGCGGCCAGCTTGCTCCACGGCGCGGCGGCGGCCGCGCGCGGCGCCATCGGCTTGACCTCGACGCGGCGATAAAACGTGCCGGCCTTGTCGCCGCTTTCGATGATCAGGGGAATCTGCTTGAGCTCGTCCCACAGCACGCGCTGGAACACGCCGTTGCGCTCGGCCTGGCGCCAGCGCGCGCCGGCCGTGGCCGACGCTCGCGGCGACAAGGGCATGGCTTCGACCAGCTTCGGGTCGAGCAGATAGAAGCTGTTGCTCCACGAGCCGTCGAAATTGACGTTCTCGTATTCGGACGGTGGAATCGCGATCACCTGCTGTTCGTGCGCGTCGACATATTCGAGGCGCAACTGCTGGTTTTCCCAAATCACATGGCGCGGCAGTACGGCGTGGTTGAAGTGCTTGTGCTGCCCGGCCTTGTGATCCGCCTCGTCCCGCCCGGCGACCTGCTTCGGCATCACGCGCGCGCTCCACACATGGCCGGGGCGGCGCGACATGGTTTCGGCGTAACGGCTCTCGCGCGTCACGCCCTCGGGCGTGAGCACCCGGCTGTAGTAGTTGATGTGCAGGTCGAGGTCGGGCGCGGCGGCCCGGGCCAGCGCGCACAGCAAGGTGGTGGCGAGGAAGAGCAGGGGGGATTTCATGCGGGACTCCAATGCGGGCGGGGCGGCCGAACGGAAGCGGCGCGCCCCGCGTTGCGATTCAATTAAAAGCCGAACGCGCTCTTCAGCAGGCCGAACACCTTGGTGTTGTCGAGCGTGCCCTTGAAGGCTTTCGCGCCGGCGCCGGTGGCGGACAGTTTGACGTCGCCGCCGCCGTGGGTTTCGCTGGCCAGGCGCACGCCGGTTTCCTGCTTGTAGTTGTCGGCCAGCACGGTCGCGCTGTCGAGGTTGACGCGCAGGTTGGGGCGGTTCGGGCCGTTGCCGAACACCAGCGTGGTGTAGGTGTTGCCGTCGGCGTCCTTGAGCGGCTGGTTGTCCTTGTAGCCGCGGGTGATGTCGAGGATCGGATTGCCGCGCTTGCCGTAGCCGTTGAAGGCCAGCGTGTGGTCGTGGTCGGCCGTGACGACGACGAGCGTGTTGGCCAGCGTCGGATCGCTCAGCTTGACCTTGTCGAGCGCGGCCTTGATGGCGTCGTCGAAGGCGATGGTGTCGACCAGCGCGCGCTTGGCGTTGGTGCCGTGCAGCGCGTGGTCGATGCGCCCGCCCTCGACCATCAGGAAATAGCCATTGCCGTTTTGCGACAGCAGATCGAGCGCCTTGACGGTCATCTCGGCCAGGCTGGGCTGGGTGGCGCCTTCGCCCACCGGCGGGGTGGCGGTGCGGTCGAGCTCATACTCCAGGTGGCTCTTGCTGCTGAACAGGCCGATGAATTTCTTGTTGTTGGGCGCGGCCTGCATGTCGGTCTTGTTGGCGGCCACGGTGTAGCCCTTGGCCGCCAGCTCGGTCAGCAGGTTGCGGCCGTCGGCGCGGCCGGCCTTGTTGCTGGCGGCGTCGAACGGCGTGAAGTGGTTGCGCCCGCCGCCCATCATGACGTCGACGCCGTCTTGCAGCGCGGCGTTGTAGCCGGCGCCGCCGGGCACGGTTTGCGCCGCGATCGCAAACTGCGCGTTGCGGTTGCAGATGTGGGCGAAGGTCGCCGCCGGGGTGGCGTGGGTCAGCTCGGTCGTGGTGATCGAACCGACCGCCTTGCCCTTGGCCTTGGCCAGTTCCAGGATGGTGGCGACGGCCGCGCCGTTGCCGGCGGCGCAATTGTTGACGCCGAGGTTGCCGTTCGCATCCTTGCCCGGCTCGGTGGCGACCGTCTCCGGCGACATCGAAATGACCTCGTTGTTCATTTTCACGCCGGTCATGTAGGCCGCCATCGACGGCGCGCTGTCGGTGGTCTGGGCGTCGTTCGAATAGGTCTTGACGCGCGCGGTGCGCTCGAGCTTGTCCATGTTCAGGCTGCCGTCCTCGCCGTACTTGTGGATGCGCGCGGCGGTCACGGTCGACGGCCCCATGCCGTCGCCGAGGAAGAAGATGATGTTCTTCGCTTCGCCGGCGGCGTGGGCGGGATTGGCGAACGCGGCGGCCAGGGCCAGCGCCGGCAGGATTGGTTTCAGTGTCGGTGTCATTGGGGATCCAGTTCTCGGGGATTACAGGCCGGTGGCGTTTTTGATCAGGCTGAACACGCGGGTGTTGTCGAGCGTGCCGAGGAAGCCGTCCGCGCCCTGGCCGACGGCGCCCAGGAAGACGTCGGTGCCGCCGTGGGTTTCGCTGCCGGCCGCCATGCGCACCACCGCTTCCTGGTGGTAGGTGTTGGCGCCGGTGCTCGTTTCGTCCAATCCGACCATGGTGGCGCGGCTGGCCTGGGTGCGGTTCTCGCCGTTGCCGAAGCCGATGATCGAGTAGGGCGCGCCGTCGAGGTCTTTCTCGGTGGCGCCGGTCACGTAGTTCTTCACCAGGCCCAGCACGCCGGGACTGTTGGCGGCGGTCTTGCCGGTGCGCTTGGCGTAGCCGTTCAGAACCAGGGTGTGGTCGTGATCGGCGGTCACCACGACCAGGGTGTTTTTCAGCTCCGGATCGGTGACTTTCGCCTTGGCGATGGCGGCCTTGATCGCGTTGTCGAAGGCGACGGTGTCTTGCAGCGCCTTCTTGGCGGTGGTTTCGTGCAGGGCGTGGTCGATGCGGCCGCCCTCGACCATCAGGAAATAGCCCTTCGAATTTTTCGCCAGCACCTCCATCGCCTTGGTGGTCATCTCGGCCAGGCTCGGTTCCTTGGCGGCGTCGCGGTCGAGGTCGTAGCTCATGTGGCTAGTGGTGAACAGGCCGATCAGGCGCTCGGTCTTGCCGGCGTCGAGCGCGTTGAATTCGGCCGCGTTGCTGGCGTAGGCGTAGTTCTTCGCCTTCAGCTCTATGATCAGATCGCGCCCGTCGGCGCGCTTGCCGCCGTCCTTGGGCAGGGTGAAGAACTGGCGCCCGCCGCCCAGCACCACGTCGATGCCGGCGGCGCCGAGCGCGGTGTTGAAGCCGTTGCCGCCCGGAACCAGCGCGGCGGCGATGTCGTTTTCCAGATCGCGGTGGCAGATGTGCGAATAGGTCGCGGCCGGGGTTGCGTGGGTGATGCGGGTGGTGCTCACCACGCCGGCCGACCAGCCCTTGGCCTTGGCCAGCTCGAGCAAGGTGGTGGCCGGCTTGCCGTTGGCGGCGCCGCAATTGTTGCCCAGCTTGTTGCCGTTGGCGTCGGCGATCGGGTCGATCGCCACGGTGTCGGACGACATCGACAGCACTTCATTGTTCATTTTTACTCCAGTCATGTAGGCCGACATCGACGGGGCGCTGTCGGTCACTTGTGCATCATTGGAAAAAGTTTTGATGAAGGCCGTTTCGGGCAAGGTGTCCATGGTCAGTTCGCCGTCTTCCCCGACGGCGTAGATGCGCGCCGCCGTCATGGTGGTCAAGCCCATGCCGTCGCCCAGGAAGAAGATCACGTTTTTCGGCGTCGCGGCCGTCGCCGTTTCACTGGCGTCCCCGCTGCAAGCTGCGACCGATATTGCGAGTGCGACGCTAATGCCAGCGACGCGGAAAGGGCTGCGTGTCATGTCGTTTATCCGGGTAGGTGGAAAATCCGCAAGATAGCAATCGTTGATGACAGCTTGATGACCGATGGCGAGATGGCGGCGGCCTGGCCATGCAGAGAGTTTCGCGCCGGCCGTGCAAAAAACCCCATTTGCAAGGCACAATGAGGCTTGAACCGCGCTGCGCCATGCGGCGCCGGTTGGAGGCGGCCGGGCGGCGCCGCGGCCATCGATGCGGCGGGCTGGCGCGGCGCGTTTTGCGCAAGCGGGGAGGCGGTCATGAGAAAAGCTAGGGCGGGAATGGATAGTGCGATGAAGGAACAAGTGCTGGCGGTGGCGCGCGCCGGGATGACCAGCGCCGAGGCGATCGGCTTTTTCCGGGTCGCGCTGGGCTTGTTTTATCTGGCCAACTTGATGACCCGGGAAGAGCTGGATTTCAAGAAGATCGACGCCGAGTACAACCGCTTCATCTACCACTCCATCGGCGGCGGCCACAGCATCACCAGCGTGCTGCAATTCATGAGCGGCGAGAAGGTGCTGCGGGTGGTCGAATCGCCCCGCTTCCTCGACGCCTTTATCCTGCATTGCCCGGAAATTCCGGTCGACACGATCCCGTTCCTGCTCTCGCTGAACCTCGGGGTGGCGAAGGATATTTCGGGTCTGGAGGCGTTCGGCCCGGTGGCCGACTGGATCGAACAGCAAAAGCTGCCCGCCGCCGAGTGAAAGGGAAAGGCGCGGCGGCTCAGGATTGCTCTGCAAGCTGTGCGATGGCCCTATAATTACGCTTTTTCCAAATTGGCACACTCTTATGGCGGCTGACCGGTATCTCCACCCCCTGGATCGTTTGATCATCGGCGCCGACAAGGCCTTGCGCGTCGTCACCGGCATCGCCGGGGCGTCGCGCCCGAATCCGGGCGCCCGCTTGCCCGATGGCGCGATGGACGCGGCCGAGCGCCGCCACGCCGCCGGCCTGATGCGGGTGAACCACGTCGGCGAGGTGTGCGCGCAGGCGCTCTACAACTCGCAGGCGCGTTACGCCAAGACCGATGCGATGCGGGCCCAGTTCGCCCAGGCCGGCATCGAGGAGGAGGACCATCTGGCCTGGACCGCGCAGCGGCTCGACGAGCTGGGTTCGCGCCTGAGCCTGCTCAATCCGCTCTGGTACGCCGGCGCCTACGCGCTCGGCACGGCGGCCGCGCGCATGGGCGACGCCTACAGCCTCGGCTTCGTGGTCGAGACCGAGCGCCAGGTCGAGGCCCATCTGGAGAGCCATCTGGCGGCCTTGCCGGAGCAGGACGCCAAATCGCGCGCCATCGTCGACCAGATGCGCATCGACGAGATCGCGCACGGCGCCGCCGCCCAGGCGCTCGGCGCGAGCGAGACGCCGGCGCCGGTCAAGGCGCTGATGTCGGTGATGGGCAAGGTCATGACCGGCACCGCGTATTATCTTTAAACGGCGCTAAGCGGCGCGGGGACGGCCGGGCTTACAGCTCGACGATCTCGAACGAGTGGGTGATCGCGGCGGTTTTTTCCATCATGATCGAGGCCGAGCAGTATTTTTCGTGCGACAGCGCGACGGCGCGCTCGACCGTGGCCGGCTTCAAGTCCTTGCCGCTGACGGTGAAGTGGAAGTGCACCTTGGTGAACACCTTCGGGTCGGTCTCGGCGCGCTCGGCCTTGAGCGTGACGTCGCAGCCGCGCACATCGGCCCGGCCGCGCTTGAGGATCAACACCACGTCATAGGCGGTGCAGCCGCCGGTGCCCAGCAGCACCATCTCCATCGGCCGCGGCGCGAGGTTGTGGCCGCCGCCCTCGGGCGCGCCATCCATCGTCACCAGGTGGCCGGAGCCGGTTTGCGCCAAAAAACTCATGCCCGACGGGCCGTTCCAGCTGACTTTGCATTCCATGCGCTTCTCCCGTGAAAAATTCTGTGCGCATATTGTAGCGGAGTCGAAGCGGGTTGACGCGGGCGGCGAAGGGCGCTTATAATTGCCGGCTTTCCGTTCGCTCAGGAAAAGTAGACAAGGCAGAGTCCGCAAGTTGCATTGGGCGGAACCACCATTGAGCGTGTAATCATTTAGGAAGTCAGCATGAAAACATTTTCCGCTAAAGGACATGAAGTCCAGCGCGATTGGTTCGTGATTGACGCGACGGACAAAGTCCTCGGACGTGTTGCCAGCGAAGTGGCACTCCGACTGCGCGGCAAGCACAAACCGGAATTTACTCCTCACGTCGATACCGGCGACTTTATCGTCGTCATCAACGCAGGCAAACTGCGCGTGACCGGCACCAAGGCCTTGAACAAGATCTACTACCGTCACTCGGGCTACCCGGGCGGTATCTACGAAACCAATTTCCAGAAAATGCAACAGCGTTTTCCGGGTCGCGCGCTGGAAAAAGCGGTCAAGGGCATGTTGCCTAAGGGCCCGCTCGGCTACGCGATGATCAAGAAGCTGAAAGTGTACGCGGAAGCCACCCATCCGCACGCTGCCCAGCAACCTAAAGCACTCGTCCTCTAAGGAACTGACATGATCGGTAATTACAATTATGGAACCGGCCGTCGCAAGAGTGCAGTGGCTCGCGTTTTTATCAAAGTCGGCACTGGCCTGATCGTTGTTAACGGCAAGCCGGCGAACGAATACTTCTCCCGCGAAACCGGTCTGATGGTCATCCGTCAACCGCTGGAACTGACCGGCAATGTCGAGCGTTTCGACATCAAAGTCAACGTCCATGGCGGCGGCGAGTCCGGCCAAGCTGGTGCTGTGCGCCACGGCATCACCCGCGCTCTGATCGACTACGATGCAGGCCTGAAGTCCGAACTGGCGAAAGCCGGCTTCGTGACCCGCGATGCACGTGAAGTCGAGCGTAAAAAAGTTGGTCTGCGCAAAGCACGTCGCGCAAAGCAATTCTCGAAGCGTTAATTCATTACGCTTACGGCGCGCCTTGCTTGGCGCGCCGCTCAAAAAAGCCGCCGACCGCGTGTCCGCGGCTTTTTTGCTTTGGTGGACGGCGCGGCCGCCCTGTTAAAATAATGCCCGTTGCGCCCGGCGGGGCCGGGGTTCCCCTTTTTCACTCTCTAGCAAGGAAAAAACATGATCAAAGTTGGCATCGTCGGCGGCACCGGATACACCGGCGTGGAATTGCTGCGACTGTTGGCCGTCCATCCCGATGTGCAGCTGACGGCGATCACGTCGCGCAAGGAGGATGGCCTGCCCGTTGCCGACATGTATCCGTCCTTGCGCGGCCGCGTCAACCTGGCGTTTTCGGCGCCGGAAAAAGCCGATCTGGCGGCCTGCGACGTGGTGTTTTTCGCCACCCCGCACGGCGTCGCGATGGCGCAGGCGCCGGCCCTGCTGGCCGCCGGCGTGAAGGTGATCGACCTGGCGGCGGACTTCCGCATCAAGGACCAGGCCACCTTCGAGCAGTGGTACAAGATTGCGCACACGGCGCCGCAATTGCTCGAGCAGGCGGTGTATGGTTTGCCGGAACTCAATCGCGACGCCATCAAGGGCGCGTCCTTGATCGCCAATCCGGGTTGCTATCCGACCACCATGCAACTGGGTTACTACCCGTTGCTCAAAGCCGGCCTGATCGACGCCACCGGCCTGATCGCCGACTGCAAGTCGGGCGTGTCCGGCGCCGGCCGCAAGGCCGAAATCGGCATCCTGTTCTCCGAGTCGAGCGACAACTTCAAGGCCTACGGCGTGGCCGGCCACCGCCACACGCCGGAAACGACGGCGCAGTTGCAGCGCTTCACCGAGCAGAAGGTCGGCCTGATTTTCACGCCGCACCTGGTGCCGATGATCCGCGGCATGCATTCGACGCTGTACGCGCGCCTGACCAAGGACATCGGCAACGACGAGTTGCAAGCCCTGTTCGAGGCGCAATACCGCGACGCGCCGTTCGTCGACGTCATGCCGTTCGGCTCGCATCCGGAAACGCGCTCGACGCGCGGCTCGAACATGCTGCGCCTGGCCCTGCATCGGCCGGAACTCGATGGCGTTCCGGGCAACACCGTGATCGTGCTGGTGGTGCAGGACAATCTGGTCAAGGGCGCCTCCGGCCAGGCCGTGCAGT
Organism: Burkholderiaceae bacterium; assembly: GCA_014379395.1. Classification (GTDB taxonomy): domain Bacteria; phylum Pseudomonadota; class Gammaproteobacteria; order Burkholderiales; family Burkholderiaceae_D; genus Janthinobacterium. The sequence continues at coordinate 15,911 of JACMLV010000188.1, read as the reverse complement.
GCATGAATCTGATGTTCGGCCTGGAAGAGGGCACCGGCCTGCAGCAAATCGCCCTGCTGCCGTAAGGCGGCATTGGCGGCGAGGCGCGCTCGATGGCGGACTATCGAGCGCGACCGTTTTGGCGTGGCCGAGTTCACCCTATACAAGCAAACCGAGATACGTATCAAGGCATGGTGGCGCGAAAATAGTACATTGACTCGAAGGTGCGCCAGCCAAGGCATTTCGAGCTGGCTCGCCAGGGGACAATGTTCAACGGTTCGCTACAGTGAAGGATGGCCTCCATGTTCGTCCGCAACCCTAAAGATTCGATGGATAGCCTGATCGGTGTGTCCACCCGGCTTGACGGCGATTTGCTGTTCAAGGGTGGTTTGCGCATCGATGGTCACGTGCACGGCAATGTGACGGCCGAACCGGGGCAACCCAGTCATCTGGTGGTTGGTGAGCATGGCAAGATTCACGGCGAGGTGCGTTGCAGTAATGTGGTCGTCAACGGCGAGATCAACGGTCCGGTGCATTCGTCGGATTTGCTTGAAATCCAGCCGAAAGGGCGCATCATTGGAAATGTTTTTTATCGCACATTGGAAATTCACGGCGGCGCGCTGGTTTCGGGCATGCTCAGCCATCAGGGCGCATCCGACAACGTGTTGCATTTGGCGGCGTCCGAAGCATGAAGTGCGGTAAAGGTCTATAATACCTGAATGTTTTAATCAAGTAGGAGTGTGAAATGAATGTCGTCGCCGAAACGCAAGATGTAATGCCATCCCCTATCGTCTTCACCGACAGCGCGGCAGAGAAGGTCGCCCAGCTGATCGAGGAGGAGGGCAATCCGGATCTCAAGCTGCGCGTGTTCGTGCAAGGCGGCGGCTGCTCCGGCTTCCAGTACGGCTTCACGTTTGACGAAATCGTCAACGAAGACGACACGACCATGGTCAAAAATGGCGTGCAACTGTTGATCGATTCGATGAGCTACCAATACCTGGTCGGCGCGGAAATCGACTACAAGGACGACCTCGACGGCGCCCAGTTCGTCATCAAGAATCCGACCGCGACCTCGACCTGCGGTTGCGGCTCCTCGTTCTCGGCCTGATTCGCCGGGCTTGAAAACGACGCGGCGGCGGATGCCTTGCGCATCCGCCGCCGTATTCGTTCGTCCTTCCCTTCCGCTGGCCCCCGCCGCGCTTAGCGCGGATACAGCGCCCCCAGCACCCGGCCGCCGCGCGCGCCCGTGACCGCTGCCAGATTGCCCGCCTCCCGCGCCAGAAAACGTTCGGCCAGCCAGGCGAAGGCGAGCGCCTCGACCTGGTGCGGCGCGACGCCGAGCGCGGCGGTCGATTCCACCGTCGCCTGTCCGGCCAGCGCCGCAGCCAGCTCGCGCAGCAACGTGTCGTTGTAGGCCCCGCCACCACAGACATACACCGCGTCGGCTTCGGGGCCGGCTTGGCCGATCGCCTGCGCCAGCGTCAGCGCGGTCAGTTTCGTCAGCGTGAACTGGACGTCGGCCGGCGCCGCACCGGGAAAGCCCGCCAGCCGGGCCTTGAGCCAATCCAGATGAAACAGGTCGCGCCCGGTGCTCTTGGGCGCCGGCAGCGCGAAATACGGCTCTTGAAGTAGTAAAGCGAGCAGGGCCGGGATTTCCTTGCCGCTCGCCGCCCAGGCGCCGTCGGCGTCGTAATCCTTGCCCAGTTGCGCGCCGATCCAGGCGTCCATCAACACATTGCCCGGACCGGTGTCGAAGCCGCTCACCCGGCCGTCGCCGTGCAGCACGCTGATATTGCCGATGCCGCCGATATTGGCCACCACCCGGGTTTGCCCGGCCTTGCCGAACTGCGCCTGATGGAACGCCGGCACCAGCGGCGCGCCCTGGCCGCCGGCCGCGATATCGCGGCTGCGGAAGTCGGCGATCACGTCGATGCCGCACAGCTCGGCCAGCAGCGCCGGGTTGTTGGTCTGGCGCGTGAAACCCAGTTCCGGGCGGTGGCGGATGGTCTGTCCATGCACGCCGATGGCGCGCACGCCCGCAGCCGGCATCCCGGCGTCTTCCAGCAGTGTCGCCACGCAGGCCGCGTAGTGTTCGGCCAACTGGTTGGCCGCCCGCGCCTCGCGTTCGATCTCATTGTGGCCGGCGCTTTGCAAGGCCATCAACTCGGCGCGCAGGGATGGCGGAAACGGCACATGGGCGCCGCCCGCGGTGCGCCGCGCCGCGCCGTCCATTTCCAGCAGGGCGCCGTCGACGCCATCAAGACTGGTGCCCGACATCAGGCCGATGTAATAGGTCATACGCTGTCTTTCGATGAGGAACTTGAGGTGGGCGGGCCTGGCGGCGCCGGCCGGACGCGAAAAAAAACCGCCCCGGAGGGCGGCTCATTTAGCGCATCAGCGCGACGCCAGCGTCAGGCCGGAGGGGCGCAGCAGGTTGAATCGATGCATCATGTCGGCCGACACGCTGCGAAAGCGCGCCAGCTCGGCCGCCGTCAGCGGCGCCTGGGCCGTCACGTTGACCGCGTTTGGATCGCGCGCCTCGTTGGCGACCCGGAACTCGTAGTGCAAGTGGGCGCCGGTCGACCAGCCGGTGCTGCCGACATAGCCGATCACGTCGCCCTGGCTGACCTTCATGCCCTTTTTCAGGCCGCGCGCGAAACCGCTCATGTGGGCGTAGGCGGTCGAATAGTTGGACCAGTGCTTGAGCACCACCATATTGCCGTAGCCGTTGCTTTGCATGCCGATCGACTCGACCACGCCATCGCCCGAGGCGCGGATCGGGGTGCCGCTGGCGGCGGCGAAGTCGACGCCCTTGTGCTTCTTCCAGTTGCCGGAGATCGGGTGCACGCGCATCGAGAAGCCCGACGAGATGCGGGAGAATTCGAGCGGCGACTTGAGAAAGGCCTTCTTCAGCGACTTGCCGTCCAGGCTGTAGTAGCCGCCGCCCATCTTGCTGGCAGGATCTTCGAACCAGACCGATTGATAGGTCGTGCCGCGGTTGGTGAATTCGCCGGCCAGGATGCGGCCGACCTTGACCAGCTCGCCATCCTGCCAGAACGTCTCATAGACCACCTCGAAATGGTCGCCGCGCTTCAGATCCGAGCGGAAGTCGATGTTGGTCGAAAACATCTCGACGATCTGGGCCGAGATCGCATCGGGCAGGCGGGTACCGTCCGGGCTCGAGTCGGTGGCCGCGAACAGGGTCGTGGTGATGTCGCGCGCATGCATTTCCACGCGCCGCTCCAGCTTGGCCGGCAATTCGGCCGCCGTGAAGGCCTCGCCTTTGCGGGTGACCATGATGTTCGTGACCGGAATGTCCTTGCCGTCGACCACCGTGGCGCGCAGCCATTGCAGGCGGCCGTCCTCGGTCGTTTGCGCCTGCACGCGCTTGCCGGCGCGCAGCTGCATCACGCCGCGGGCGACCTTGTCCTGCTTGATGAAGTTCGCGGCCGCCTCGTCGGTGACGCCAAGGCGGGTCAGCAGCGTGGCGAGGGTGTCGCCGGCGCGGATTTTTTCTTCGTGGATGAAATGGTTGGCTTCCGGTTGCAGCGCGCTGATTTGGGTGGCCAGGTCGGGCAGCGCGAGTTCTTGCGCGACGGAGGTGACGGGCAGGTCGGCCGCGTCCGGGGCGAGTGGGGCGACGCCGGCGGCGCCGAAGGTGATCAGCGCCAGCAGCAGGGCCGATGAACTGACGATGCGGGCCTTGCGCGTCGAACCTAACAGCTGGTACAAGCGTGAGCTTGTGAATTTATTGGTAGGGTTCATGCAATCAGTTAAAATTTGCCGCTTGAACGATTCTTGAACGCTTGTTGTTCTTGTTCTCTGGGTTCGTTTTCAATCGGCAATGATTGATCGGATCGAGCATTATATCAAACTCCCGCCAACGGCCACCATTTCCAGATTTTATTTTTCTTACCCTATGGATACATCCTCCGCATCGCCCAAGAAGGCCGCCGCCCGTCCCGTACTGCCGCTGTCGGACCGGGTCCAGGAAGCCCTCGCCATCACCAAGCGCGGTGTCGACGAATTGCTGATCGAGGGCGAATTCGCGCAAAAGCTGGCGCGCTCAGAACAAAGCGGCGTGCCGCTGCGCATCAAGCTGGGCCTCGACCCGACCGCGCCGGACTTGCACCTGGGCCACACGGTGGTCTTGAACAAGCTGCGCCAACTGCAAAACCTGGGCCACCAGGTGATCTTCCTGATCGGCGACTTCACCTCGATGATCGGCGACCCGTCCGGACGCAACGTCACGCGGCCGCCCTTGACGCGCGAACAGATCGAACTGAACGCCAAAACCTATTTCGCCCAGGCCTCGCTGGTGCTCGACGCGGCCAGGACCGAGATCCGCTACAACTCCGAGTGGTGCGATCCGCTCGGCGCGCGCGGCATGATCGAGCTGGCCTCGCGCTACACCGTGGCGCGCATGATGGAGCGCGACGACTTCACCAAGCGCTTTAAGGATGGGATTCCGATTTCTGTGCACGAGTTCCTCTATCCGCTGATGCAAGGTTACGATTCGGTCGCCCTGAAGGCCGACCTGGAGCTGGGCGGCACCGACCAGAAGTTCAATCTGCTGGTCGGGCGCGAGCTGCAAAAGGACTACGGCCAGGAGCCGCAGTGCATCCTGACCATGCCGCTGCTCGAAGGCCTCGACGGCGTCGACAAGATGTCCAAGTCGAAGAACAACTACATCGGCATCACCGAGCCGGCCAACACCATGTTCGCCAAGCTGATGAGCATTTCCGACGTCATGATGTGGCGCTATTACGAATTGCTGTCGTGGCGCTCGATCGACGAGCTGGCCGCGCTGAAGGCCGCCGTCGAGGCCGGCGGCAACCCGCGCGACGCCAAGGTCGCGCTGGCGCAGGAAATCGTGGCGCGCTTCCATTCGCAGCAGGCCGCCGTCGACGCGCTGGCCGACTTCGTCAACCGCTCCAAGGGCGGCATCCCGGACGACGTGCCGGCCGTCGCGCTGGCCGGCGCGCCGCAGGGCATCGCCCAGTTGCTCAAGCAGGCCGGCCTGTGCCCGTCGACCTCGGAGGCGCTGCGCATGATCGAGCAGGGCGGCGTGCGCCTCGACGGCGCCGTCGTCAGCGACAAGGGCTTGAAGATCGAGGCCGGCACCTTCGTGCTGCAAGTGGGCAAGCGCAAGTTCGCGCGCGTCACGCTGGCCGCATGATCGGCCTGTTGCAACGCGTCAGCGGCGCCAGCGTGGTGGTCGACGGCGAAACCGTCGGCGCGATCGACGCCGGCCTGCTGGTGCTGCTGTGCGCCGAGCGCGGCGACAGCGAAAAGCAGGCCGACGCGCTGTTGTCGAAATTGCTCGGCTACCGCGTCTTCGGCGACGCGGCCGGCAAGATGAACCTGAATGTGGCCGACGCCGGCGGCGCGCTGCTGGTGGTGCCGCAATTCACCTGGCGGCCGACACCCGCAGCGGCACGCGGCCCTCGTTCACCCCGGCGGCCAGTCCGCAGGACGGCTTGCGCCTGTTCGACTACTTCGTCGCGCAGGCCCGCGCGCGCCACCCGCGGGTCGAAACCGGGCGCTTCGGCGCCGACATGAAGGTGTCGCTGACCAACGACGGCCCGGTCACGTTCTGGCTGCAGGTGGCGCCGGCATAAACGCGTTGCCTTGCGCGGCATCAAGAAACCGGGGCGGGGGGCGATAAGAATATTGATAAATGGCGGAGAACAGATGAGACTTTGGAGCGACACCTTCCGGGACGGCGGCTTGATTCCAGCCGAGAACGCCTTTGCCGTCATCGACCCGCTCACGCATGTGCGTCTGTCGACCAACCGCAATCCGCACCTGGCCTGGGACGAGGTGCCGGCCGGCACCGAATCGCTGGCTCTGTTCTGTTTTGACAACGACGCCCCGCAAGACGGCAGCCGCGTCAATCTGGAGGGGGAACGCCTGGCGCTCGACTTGCCGCGCGGCGAATTTTTCCACTGGAGCCTGATCGACCTGCCGCCGGCGCTGCAATCGATCGCCGAGGGCGAGTTTTCCGAGCTGGTCACGGCGAAGGGCAAGTCGGGCCTGCCGGTCAGGCCGGCCGGGCATGACTGCCAGTTGCGCCAGGGCGTCAACGACTACACCGGCTGGTTCGCCGGCGACCCCGAGATGGCGGGCGACTACTACGGCTACGACGGTCCGTGTCCGCCATGGAACGACGAGCGCATCCACCACTACATCTTCCGCCTGTACGCGCTCGACGTGCCGGCGCTGACATTGCAAGGGCGCTTCACCGGCGCCGAGGCGCGCGCCGCCCTGCATGGCCACATCATCGACGAGGCGCAGCTGATCGGCGCCTACTCGCTCAATCCCGAGCTGGCCCAGACCTTGAAGAAATAAACGATGCAAACCAAGATTTTACTGATCCGCCACGGCGAAACGGCCTGGAACGCGGTGCGCCGCCTGCAGGGCCACGCCGACATCGAGTTGAATGACGAGGGCCTGCGCCAGGCCGACGCGCTCGGCGCGGCGCTGGCCGGCGCGCCGCTGGCGGCCATCGTGGCCAGCGACCTGGTGCGCGCGCATCAGACCGCGCAGGCGCTCGCCGTCCACCACGAGCTGCCGGTGCACACCGACGCCCAGTTGCGCGAGCGCTGCTACGGCGGCTTCGAGGGCTTGCTCTACACCGACATCGAGCACCGCTACCCGTTCGAATACGCGCAGTGGAAGGCGCGCGACGTCGACGCCCTGATGCCGCCCGGCGAGCGCACGGCGGAAAGCTTCCGCCAGTTCTACCACCGCTCGGTGGGCGGCATCGTCAAGTGGGCCGAGCGCCATCCGGGCCAGACCATCGCGGTGGTGGCGCACGGCGGCGTGCTCGAGTGCGCCTACCGGGCCGCGCGCGGCAGCGCGCTCGACAACAGCCCGCGCGACTTCGAGATCAAGAACGCCAGCATCAATCGCCTGCTCTACGCGGGCGGCAAGCTCAGCTTGACGGAGTGGGGCGACGTGCGCCACCTGGACGACGCCGCGCTCGACGAGATATTGTAATAAGTCGTTGCAGCTCATCCGCTTGGCGCCGGCCGTCCCCGCCGCGGGCGCGGGAGTCAGGGCGGCCTGCATTTGCATGATTGCAACACTCACCTTTCCCTTTCCTTGCCGGCAATCAACATCATCTTGATTGCCTGGCCGGCAACCCGTGCGGTTCAGATCGTCCTTATGCAAAAATAGTGCTTATTATTTGAGCAGAACCTCGGTTAAAATAGCAGGCTCCGCCGTTCATTCCAGGTTTTTTTCCACGTGCAAATCGGTCCCCACATTCTGCGCAACAACGTGTTCGTCGCCCCGATGGCCGGGGTGACGGACCGGCCGTTCCGCCAGCTCTGCAAGGAGCTCGGCGCCGGCTACGCGGTGTCGGAGATGGCGGCCTCCAATCCGCGCCTGTGGGCCACCGACAAGAGCACGCGCCGCACCGACCACGCCGGCGAGATGGAGCCGAAGGCGGTGCAGATCGCCGGCGCCGACCCGCAAGACCTGGCCGACTGCGCCCGCTTCAACGTCGAGCGCGGCGCCCAGATCATCGACATCAACATGGGTTGCCCGGTCAAGAAGGTGTGCGACAGCTGGTGCGGCTCGGCCCTGCTGCAAAACGAGAGCCTGGTCGGCCGGATCCTCGACGCCGTGGTGCGCGCCGTCGACGTGCCCGTCACGCTGAAATTTCGCACCGGCTGGGATCGCGACAACAAGAACGCCCTGCGCATCGCCGCCATCGCCGCGCAGGCCGGCGTCGCCATGCTGACCCTGCACGGGCGCACCCGCGCCGACCGCTACAACGGCGAGGCCGAATACGACACCATCGCCGCCGTCAAGGCCGCCGTCGCCATCCCGGTGGTCGCCAACGGCGACATCACCTCGCCGGAAAAAGCCCGCTTCGTGCTCGATCACACCGGCGCCGACGCCGTGATGATCGGCCGCGCGGCCCAGGGCCGGCCATGGATTTTCCGCGAAGTCGACCATTTCCTGCGCACCGGCGAGCTGCTGCCGGCGCCGACGGTGGCCGAAGTGCGGCGCCTGATGGACGAACACCTGCGCGCCCACTACGCCTTCTACGGCGAATTTTTGGGCGTGCGCACGGCGCGCAAGCACATCGGCTGGTACGTGCGCGAACTGGCCGGCGGCGAGGCGTTCCGGCGCCAAATGAATTTGCTCGAATCGACTGAGCAGCAATTAATTGCCGTCGATGCGTTTTTTGAATCGCAGTTGGGCCTGGGCGAGCGGTTACAATATCGCCTCCCCGAATGCCCGCCAGAAGAAGCGATGGCCGCCTAGGTCGTCGGAACAGTTGTACCGGTAGAACAGTCAGATCCAAAAAGGCCAGCGCCGCCGCCATGGGCGCTGCCAGAACAATTAGCCGAATGAATCGAAAATGAGTAAAGAAAGCATCCAGGAAGTCGTTCAAAAGAGCCTTGAAGCCTACTTCAATGACCTGGGCGAGCAGCAACCGTCGAACATCTACGACATGGTCGTGCTGACCGTCGAAAAACCGATTCTCCAAGTCGTCATGTCGCGCGCCGAAGGCAACCAGTCGCACGCGGCGCAGATGCTGGGCATCAACCGCAACACCCTGCGCAAGAAACTGCAGGAGCACGGCCTGCTGTAACGGCCGGCCCCGCCGCCCGACGGCGACCCCACCGAATTCCCATTTCACTACCTAGCCCACAGCCATGATCAAACAAGCCCTCATTTCCGTTTCCGACAAGACCGGCGTGCTCGACTTCGCGCGCGCCCTGTCCGCCCTCGGCGTCAACATCCTGTCGACCGGCGGCACCGCCAAACTGCTGGCCGACAACGGCGTGCCGGTCACCGAGGTGGCCGACTACACCGGCTTCCCGGAAATGCTGGACGGCCGCGTCAAGACGCTGCATCCGAAAGTGCACGGCGGCATCCTGGCGCGCCGCGACTTCCCCGAGCACATGTCCAAGCTGGTCGAACACAACATGCCGACCATCGACATGGTGGTGGTCAACCTGTACCCGTTCCAGGCGACCGTGGCGAAAGACAGCTGCACGCTGGAAGACGCGATCGAAAACATCGACATCGGCGGCCCGACCATGCTGCGTTCGGCGGCCAAGAACCACAAGGACGTGGTGGTGATCTGCGACCCGGCCGACTACGGCGTGGTGCTGGCCGAGATCAAGGCCGCCGACGGCAGCGCCGGCAACGTCAGCTACGACACCAAATTCATGCTGGCCAAGAAAGTGTTCGCGCACACCGCGCAATACGACGGCGCCATCACCAACTACCTGACCAGCCTGGGCGAGGACAAGCAGCACGCCACCCGCGGCCAGTATCCGCAAACGCTCAACGTCGCCTTCGAAAAAGTGCAGGACATGCGCTACGGCGAGAACCTGCACCAGAGCGCCGCCTTCTACCGCGACCTGCAAGTGGCCGACGGCGCGCTGGGCAACTACCGCCAGCTGCAAGGCAAGGAACTGTCGTACAACAACATCGCCGACGCCGACGCGGCCTGGGAATGCGTGAAGAGCCTGGGCGGCTTCGACCAGAGCGCCGCCTGCGTCATCGTCAAGCACGCCAACCCGTGCGGCGTGGCGCTGGGCGCCAACGCGTTTGAAGCCTACAGCCGCGCGCTGCAGACCGATCCGACCTCGGCCTTCGGCGGCATCATCGCCTTCAACACCGAACTCGACGGCGCGACCGCCGGCGAAATCGCCAAGCTGTTCGTCGAAGTCCTGATCGCGCCGTCGTTCTCCGCCGAAGCCAAGCAGATCCTGGCCGCCAAGCAAAACGTGCGCATGCTGGAAATCCCGCTCGGCAACGCCATCAACGCGATGGACTACAAGCGCGTCGGCGGCGGCCTGCTGGTCCAATCGCCCGACTCGAAAAACGTCGCCATCGGCGACTTGCGCGTGGTGACCAAGTTGCAGCCGACCCAGCAGCAATTACAGGACATGATGTTCGCCTGGCGCGTGGCCAAGTTCGTCAAGTCGAACGCGATCGTCTTCTGCGGCAACAACATGACGCTGGGCGTGGGCGCCGGCCAGATGAGCCGCATCGACTCGGCCCGCATCGCCTCGATCAAGGCGCAAAACGCCGGCCTGTCGCTGGTCAACTCGGTGGTGGCGTCGGACGCCTTCTTCCCGTTCCGCGACGGCCTCGACGTCGTCGTCGACGCTGGCGCCAACTGCGTGATCCATCCGGGCGGCTCGATGCGCGACCAGGAAGTGATCGACGCGGCCAACGAGCGCGGCGTCGTCATGCTCTACACCGGCACCCGCCATTTCCGTCATTAATCATTCGCTGACAAGGCCGGCGACGGGCGCGGCACATGTAGGGTGGGCACGCTTTTGTGCCCACGCGGATGCACAGCGTGGGCACAAAAACCGTGCCAACGGTGGCCCCGCCCACCCTACGATGCCGGGCTTTTGCTGGCGCCATCGTAAATCGGGCATGGCGCAGGCGGGCACGGGCGGTTTGCCAGTGCTTGCCCAATTGCATACAATCGGTCGATGATCATCCTCGGCATCGACCCCGGCCTGCGCACCACCGGCTTTGGCGTCATCGACAAGCAAGGCAACAAGCTGCGCTACATCGCCTCCGGCACCATCAAGACCGTGGCCGAGGGCGACCTGCCGTCGCGCCTGAAGGTGATCCTGCAAGGCATCACCGAAATCGCCGCCACCTACCGGCCCGACTGCGCGGCCATCGAAAAAGTGTTCGTCAACGTCAATCCGCAATCGACCCTGCTGCTCGGGCAGGCGCGCGGCGCGGCCATCTGCGCGCTGGTCGGCGCCGATCTCGACGTGGCCGAATACACCGCCCTGCAAGTCAAGCAAGCCGTGGTCGGCCACGGCAAGGCCGCCAAGGAACAGGTGCAGGAAATGGTCGCGCGCCTGCTGGTGCTGCCCGGCCTGCCCGGCAGCGACGCCGCCGACGCGCTCGGCGTCGCCATCTGCCACGCCAACAGCTACGACGCGCTGGCGCTGATCGGCGCCCTCGCGCCGGGCCTGTCCGGGCTGCGCATGAAGCGCGGCCGCCTGGTCGGCTAGGCGTCAGCCGCTAACTCCCCTTTTGATTGCACTCCAAAAACAAGGTCACACGATGATAGGTCGCCTCTCCGGTATTTTGCTTGAAAAAAATCCGCCGCAACTGCTGGTCGATTGCCAGGGCGTCGGCTACGAGGTCGACGTGCCGATGAGCACCTACTACAACCTGCCGCAGGTGGGCGAAAAAGTCGTCCTGTTCACGCACCAGGCGATCCGCGAGGACGCGCACCTACTGTTCGGCTTTGGCAACGCAGAAGAGCGCGCGGTGTTCCGCCAACTGATCAAGATCACCGGCATCGGCGCGCGCATGGCGCTGTCGCTGCTGTCGGGCATGACCATCGCCGACCTGGCGCAGGCCGTCACGCTGCAAGAGTCGGGCCGCCTGATCAAGGTGCCCGGCATAGGCAAGAAAACCGCCGAGCGCCTGCTGCTCGAACTGAAGGGCAAGCTGGGCGCCGACCTGGGCGCGGCCGGCGGCGCGCGCGCCGTGCCCGACGCCCAATCGGACATCCTCAACGCGCTGCTGGCGCTGGGCTACTCCGACAAAGAGGCGCTGGCCGCGCTCAAGAGCGTGCCGGCCGGCAGCGGCGTATCGGACGGCATCAAGCTGGCGCTCAAGGCGCTTTCCAAGGGTTAAATGACGTTGGTCCGCAATCAAGACCAGAATTTCACCAGTCTCGGAAAAGCGCGTTGAAACGAGAACACCACCGCGACCGATAGCGCGAACGCGGCGAGCGGCACGAAGACGCCGCGCGCCAGTCCCGATTTGGCGACGGTTTTCAGCAGCAGCACGTGGACGAAATAGATGCCCAGCGTGCATTTGGAAAGCGGTGTGACATTGATCGGCAAATTCCAGGCGGGGATGCGCGAAGTCAGGACGAAGGCGAGCGCGATCCCGATCAGGTAGGGGATGCCGACGCCGGGGTAGGGCACCATTTCGTTGGCGATGAGCAGCATCGCGACCAGCAGGCACCAACTCAGCTCCTTGCGCGGCTCGTCGAAATACAACAGAAACGTGCCGATGAAGACCGCCGCCAGCGCGTGCAAATATTGCGCGACCGGGGCGCCGAACTGGAGCGAATAAGGGCGCCAGAGCGGCGTGCCGGCCAACACCAGGAGCGCCAGCGCGGCGCTCGACAGGGCGATTACCTTGCGCGGCAAATGGCGGTTGACCGCGTCGAGCACGACCAGGCATCCGAAGATGAAGGGCATGAACCACAGATGAATCGAGGGGCCGGCCAGCACACCCGCCAGCCAGCCTTTGCCCAATGGCACGAATGCGCGGCCGCTGAGAACATTGACCAGGCCGTAAATCGCGAACCAGAAGATCCAGGGCACCAGCAGCCGCTGGAATCGGCGTTGCAGCAGCTCGCGCGCGCTGCCCTCCTTGCCGGCGAAATACGTGGAAAGAATCAGAAAAAAGACCAGCCCCGCATACGACAGCTCATGGCCCCGCGCTCCCGAGTGGAACCAGATGATGGCAAAGGCGCCGACGATGCGCAGCAATTCGATGTCTTGACGTTTTTTCATGGTGGTGGACAACCGCCGACCCTGATGCCAACCGATCAGCACGGTGTTTGATTTATATGGTTCATTCTCGGTGCCGTCATAGCTCTGCTTCTAGCGGTCGCGCAAACGTGCGCGGGCGATGCTGTGATACTCGGCTTTTTCCTACTCCGGGACTGCCTGGAGCGCGCAGCTAAGGATGGGGGCACGCCACTGCGGCAGCGCGCAGCGCGTACAATCAGTGCGGCTGGGGCGCGAGCCGCCGGGCCGTGGAAAAATATCCAATACAGTCAATAACTTACCAAAAGCAATCGTTACGTCTAACAGAACATGAGCATCCAAACCGACAATTTCAGCGAACAGCGCATCATCGACGCCGCGCCGGCCTCGCCCAACGAAGAGGCGATCGAGCGCGCGCTGCGCCCCAAGCAGCTCGATGAATACGTCGGGCAGGAAAAGATCCGCGACCAGCTCGAAATCTTCATCGCCGCCGCGCGCGGGCGCAAGGAAGCGCTCGACCACACCCTGCTGTTCGGCCCGCCGGGCCTGGGCAAAACCACGCTGGCCCACATCATCGCGCGCGAAATGGGCGTCAACCTGCGCCAGACCTCCGGCCCGGTGCTCGAGCGCCCGGGCGACCTGGCCGCCATCCTGACCAACCTGGAAGCGAACGACGTCCTCTTCATCGACGAAATCCACCGCCTCTCGCCGGTGGTCGAGGAAATCCTGTACCCGGCGCTGGAGGACTACCAGATCGACATCATGATCGGCGAGGGGCCGGCGGCGCGCTCGGTCAAACTCGACCTGCAACCATTCACCCTGGTCGGCGCCACCACCCGCGCCGGCATGCTGACCAACCCGCTGCGCGACCGCTTCGGCATCGTCGCCCGGCTCGAGTTCTACAACACCCCCGAACTGACCCGCATCGTCACCCGCAGCGCCGCGCTGCTCAAGGCCCCGATCGACGAGGACGGCGCGCGCGAAATCGCCCAGCGCGCCCGCGGCACCCCGCGCATCGCCAACCGCCTGCTGCGCCGGGTGCGCGACTACGCCGAGGTCAAAGGCAACGGCGACATCACCAAGAGCGCCGCCGACAAGGCCTTGATCATGCTCGACGTCGACAGCGTCGGCTTCGACGTCATGGACCGCAAATTGTTAGAGGCGGTGCTGTTCAAATTCGGCGGCGGGCCGGTCGGCATCGGCAACCTGGCCGCGGCGATCGGCGAGGAGGCCGACACCATCGAAGACGTGCTCGAACCCTACCTGATCCAGCAAGGTTTTCTACAACGCACCCCGCGCGGACGCATCGCCACGCCGGCCGCCTACGCCCACTTCGGCGTGGCCGCGCCGCGCACCAACCCGAGCGGCGAACTGTGGGACACCCAAGGATGAGGATGCGAATCTGGGTCGACGCCGACGCCTGCCCGGCCGTCATCAAAGACATCCTCTACCGCGTCGCCGAGCGGCTCGAACTGGCGCTCACGCTGGTGGCCAACCAGACGCTGCGCGTGCCGCCGTCGCGCTTCATCCGCTCGGTGCAAGTGCCGTCCGGGGCCGACGTGGCCGACCGCGAAATCGTGCGCCTGCTCAACGCCGGCGACCTCGTCGTAACGGGCGACATCCCGCTGGCGTCCGACGTGCTCAAAAAAGGCGGCTACGCGCTCAATCCGCGCGGCGATTTTTATACCGAAGACAACATCGCGCAGCAACTGACAATGCGCGCCTTCCTGGAAGAACTGAGGGGAGGGGGCGTGGACACCGGCGGCCCGGCGCCGTTCAGCCAAGGCGACCGGCAGAACTTCGCCAACCAGCTCGACCGCCATCTGCACAAGCACGGCAAGCCGAAAAATTGAATATGAATCCTTTGCAACTGATGCTGCATACCAGACGCCATCCGTCGGCTATTTTGCTGTTGGTGTAACTGCTTGGTATGTTGCTGTATCCGTTCATAGAGGACGCCCACGGCGGACGCAACGTCTTCAATGCCTTCGGAATCGTCGTGCTTGTCATCACCACCCGCATGGTGCGGCGCACGCCCGGCCTGGCCTGGGTCAGCGCCAGCATCGCGGGGCCGATCATCGTGTTGCTTGCGTTGCAAATGGCGTTTGGCATGCGCGAACTGCTGCCATGGTCGTCGGCGCTGGAGGCGCTGTTCTATTTCTATGCGGCGGGTAGCCTGATCGCCTACATGATGGAAGACCGCCGCGCCACGTCCGACGAATTGTTCGCGGCCGGCGCCACGTTCACCTTGCTGGCCTGGGCCTTCACGCACCTGTTCGTCCTGATCCAGGCGCTGCATCCCGGCACCTTCGCGGCGGCGGTCAACGCCGACGCGGCGCGCACTTGGACCGAGCTGAATTATCTGAGCTTCGCGTTGCTTTCGAGCACGGGCATCGGCGACGTCATCCCACTGACCGCCCACGCGCGCGCCTTGGCAAGCGTGGAAATGTTCGTCGGTTTGATGTACCTGGCGGCTGTCGTGGCGCGCTTGATCGGATTCACCGTTCAGGGAAACAAATGAGCGCTGCGGTGGCGGACTGTGTGGGAGAGGAGCGGGCGGAAGGATGAGAAAAGACGAGCATGGCTAATCCGTCCTTCCCATGAGCTCCATGCAATGGCTCAAACTCGTAAAGCTGCTTTGGGCCGCGCCGTGCTCGGTTGTTGGCCTGCTCCTGGCCGTCGTTCCTCTCGCACTTGGCGGCAAGGCAGTTTGTAGGCGCGGCGTTTTGGAAATCACCTATCGCCAGCACCAGGCCGGTTGCGGCAAGCTTGTTCAAGCGCTGCCTTTTCGTGGCATCGTCTTTGGCCATGTCATCTTGGCGGTCACCGATGAAGAGCTTGGCCGAATCGGCCCACATGAGCGAGTCCACGTTGAGCAATACGAGCATTGGGGGCCGCTCTTCTTCTTGGCTTACGGGCTTTCAAGCTTGTGGCAGTTACTGCGCGGCCGAAGCCCTTATTGGGACAACCACTTCGAGGTTCAGGCTCGTCAGCGAAGCGGCGAGGTCAAATAAATTGAAAACGCGCGGACTGAAGCAAATTATTTTTACTGCACAGGTATATTTCTTCTGGCGGTAGGAATTCTTTATCAATACTGGATCGTAGCAAATGCCTGAGTTGATTGAATTTGAAACCGAACGCCTACGCTTGCGGCAGTGGAAAGTGGCTGACCGCAAGCCTTTTGCCGCGCTCAACGCTGATCCGAGAGTGATGGAATTTTTCCCTTCGTTGCTCAGCCGCGCCGAGAGTGACGCACTGGCTGATCGCTGTGAGTCGTTTATTCAGGAGCGAGGCTGGGGCTTGTGGGCGGTCGAATCAAAAGACGCCGGCGAATTCATCGGTTTCGTCGGATTGCATACCCCGTCCGCTCTGCTCCCGTTCTCTCCCTGCGTTGAAATCGCTTGGCGTCTC
>JACMLV010000187.1 GCA_014379395.1 Burkholderiaceae bacterium | reverse complement strand
GTCAATGCCTGATGACCATAGCAAATCGGTCCCACCCCTTCCCATCCCGAACAGGACCGTGAAACGATTTTGCGCCGATGATAGTGCTGCAACCAGTGTGAAAGTAGGTTATCGTCAGGCTAGTTATATGAAAAACCCCGCGTGAGCCAAAGGCCGCGCGGGATTTTTTTCGTCCGCAGGTTTTATCCGCCTGTTTCCAGCCCGCGTTTTTGAGCCGTGAATAACCTTTGGATAGGACAGGTTTATCACGCTAAATTGGCCAGCTGTGCTACATTTTCTCCCTGCTCCGGTATTGCTGTATCATCCATAGTGCACTTTGTTGCGACTACGATAAATGTTTTAATATTTTACTAAAAGGTGTGTTTATGTCAGCTGAAGCAAAAAAATATCGTCTGGTCACGCGCAGCGACTTTGATGGCTTGGTGTGCGCCGTTTTGTTAAAGCACCTGGGCATGATCGAGGAAATCCTTTTTGTTCATCCGAAGGACATGCAAGACGGGAAAATCGCCATCAGCGAAAACGATATTACGACCAACCTGCCGTTCGTGGCTGGCGTGCACCTGGCATTCGACCACCATTTGTCTGAAACCATCCGCAACACCGGCGAACGCAAGAACCACATCATCCATCCCGACGCGCCATCGGCCGCGCGCGTGGTGTATGACTACTACGGTGGCGCCGAGGCGTTCCCGGCCGCGTGGGGCGAGATGATGGCCGCCGTCGACAAGGGCGACGCCGCCCAGTTCAACCGCGAAGAAGTGCTCAACCCGCAGGGCTGGGACTTGCTCAATTTCCTGATGGACGCGCGCACTGGCCTGGGCCGCTTCCGCGACTTCCGCATTTCGAACTACCAGTTGATGATGGATTTGATCGATTACTGCCGCAACCATTCGATCGCCGACATCATGGCCACGCCCGACGTCAAAGAGCGCATGGACTTGTACTTCGACCATAACGAGAAGTGCAAGCAACAGATCCTGCGTTGCGCCACCGTGCACAAGAACCTGGTCGTGCTCGACTTGCGCAACGAAGAGGTGATCTTCGCCGGCAACCGCTTCATCATCTACGCGTTGTTCCCCGACACCAATATCTCGATCCACGAGCTGTGGGGCTTGAAGAACCAGAACACCGTGTTTGCGACCGGCAAATCGATCCTGAACCGCAGCTCGAAGACCAATGTCGGCATGCTGATGCTCGAATACGGCGGCGGCGGGCACGAGAACGCCGGCACCTGCCAAGTCGCCAACGACAAGGCCGATCAGGTCCTGGGCGAGCTGATCGCGCGCATCACGGCCGAAGGCTAAGCTAAGCTGAGTCGGGCAGGGCCGCCAGCGCGGCCGGCCCGCTGGCACATAAAAAAACGGCACAGTCTGCGAAGACTGTGCCGTTTTTGCTTGGGGCAGGGCTGCCCTCTTAAATGCCGCAGCGGAAGGCTTACGCCTGCACTTCCAGTTCCGGCAGCGCGATCTGGTTGTCGACGCTGAACTGGTAGTCCTTGAAGATGTGCTCGGCGCTCAAGAGCTGGTAGTCGCCGTTGGGCAGCTTGTGCGTGGTGTCCTTCAGGCGGTACGTGTATTGGCCGCAGGTCCAGCAGTTGAAGTTGCGCATGTGGGTGCACAGGCAGGTCTTGTCCATCACGACCACGTTCTTGTCGGCCGGGTGGGCCGCCACTTCGCGGTTGTACGAATTGATGTAGGCGCAATTGCCGGTCGCGTCCAGCAGGTAGCCGTAGGATTCGCAGCCCGGACGGATGCCGGCCCCGATCGCCGGCGTGTTCTTCAGCATGCGCATCGGATAGCCGGTCGGCGAGACGCCGTTGACGATGATGTCGTCCTCGGTGGCCTTGATGTATTCCTGCTTGACCTTGGCCGGCAGGCCGCACTCGTTAGCGATGGTGAAGCGGGTCGCCACCTGCACCGCGGCCGAGCCGGTTTCCAGGAAGGACACCGCGTCGCTGCCGGTGAAGATGCCGCCGGCGGCGACCACGGGAATGTCGAGCTGCTCGGTCTTCAGGTAGGCCAGCACCTCTTGAATGATGGTGTGCAGGTCGTAGTTGGCCCAGTCCATGCCGAAGCCCAGATGGCCGCCGGCCAGCGGGCCTTCGACGATGATGAAGTCGGGCAGGCGGTCGAGCTTGACGTTCTTGCGCAGGAAGATCTGCAGCGCGCGCACCGACGAGACGATGATGCCGAGCTTGGCGTCGCGGAAGCGCGGATGGTCGGCCATCAGGGCGAACGAGCCGAAGTGCAGGCCGGCCGACAGCGTGATGCCGTCCACGCCGGCGTCGAGCGCCGCGTTCAGGCGCACGCGCAGCGTTTCGCGCGGGCCGTTCATGGTCAGCTTTTCCATGCAGTTGACGAAAATGAGGCCGTCGCCCTTTTTCGCTTCCATGGTCTTGCCCACGTGCAGGCGCTGGGCCTCGGCCAGGCGGCCCAGGTCGAACTGCACCACGGCCTTGTCGCTGTTGTTGATATTGAATTTATAGAGCTTGGTCTTGTCCTTGACGAAGGTGGTGTCGAAACGGCGGTCCGACACGTCCTCCACCATCGCGTCGGAAATGTGGCCGATGCCGCCCAGGCGGGCCGCTTCGAGCGCCAGTTCCGAGGTGGAGATATCGACACCCATTCCGCCTATCATGATGGGCACATATTCTTTTTTGCCAAATCGCAGGCGGAAATCATCAACACGTTTCATTGCTATCCTTAGACTAGCGTGGTTTATCACAGATTTGTTCTGCCTCAATTTTACTCTAGGAGGCAGCCCAGGAGCAGGGGGCTGAGGGCGGGGCCGGAATCAGTCGCGGAAGTTGTTGAACTCGAGCGGCATGTCGGGCACATCCTTCTTCAGCAGGGCCATCGCCGCTTGCAGGTCGTCGCGCTTGGCGCCGGTCACGCGCACCGATTCGCCCTGGATGCTGGCCTGCACCTTCATCTTGCTGTCCTTGATCACGCGCACGATCTTCTTCGCGTCGTCGGTCTCGATGCCGTTCTTGATCTTGATGACTTGCTTGAGCTTGTCGCCGCCGATCTTCTCGATCTTGCCCAGGTCGAGGAAGCGCACGTCGACGCCGCGCTTGGAGAGCTTGCCGGTGAGCACGTCGCGCACCTGGCTCAGTTGGAAGTCGGAATCGGCGAAGGCCGTCAGTTCGGCTTCCTTCTGCTCGACCTTGGCGCTGCTGCCCTTGAAGTCGAAGCGGGTCGCGATTTCCTTGCTCGATTGCTCGACCGCGTTTTTCACTTCAATCATGTTGGCTTCGGAGACTACATCAAATGACGGCATGGTCAGATCCTTGTGAGTGCGTTGGCCGGAGGCGTTCTTGTGGGAAGGCCTCCGCCGAATAAATTAATCCGACATTTTAACGGACAACGGCCCCCGCCGACCCGAAATGGCACTGGTTTTTTGTCTTTTTCACTCTATAATCGAGCGAAAATTACGGTACGCCATGCATCCACACCTCGCCCTCGAACACAATTTCCCGCTTCAAACCCTGAACACCTTCGGCATCGCCGCGCGCGCCCACGCCTATCTGCGCATCAACGCGCTGGCCGAGCTGCGCGCGGCGCTGGCCGAGCCGGCCCTGGCCGCCCTGCCGCGCCTGCTCCTCGGCGGCGGCAGCAACATCTTGCTGCAAGGCGATTTCGCCGGGCTGGTGCTGCACATGGGCATCAAGGGCATGGCCATCGTCGCGCGAGAGGCCGACGCCGTGATCGTGCGCGCGGGCGCCGGCGAGAGCTGGCATGGCCTGGTGCAATGGACGATCGGGCAGGGGCTGGGCGGGCTGGAAAACCTGGCCTTGATACCAGGCAGCGTCGGCGCGGCGCCGATTCAAAACATCGGCGCCTACGGCGTCGAGATGCGGGACCGCTTTCACAGCGCCACGGTGTTCGACTGCGCCAGCGGCGCCACCTTCACGCTCGACAAGGCGGCCTGCCGCTTCGGCTACCGCGACAGCGTCTTCAAGCACGCCGAGGGGCGCGACTGGGTCGTGCTCGACGTCAGCTTCGCCCTGCCGCTGGAGTGGCGCGCCAACCTCGGCTACGCCGAACTGGCGCGCGAACTGGCCGGGCTCGACGCGCCCGCTCCGGCCCAGGTGGCCGACGCGGTGATCGCGATCCGGCGCCGCAAGCTGCCCGATCCGCTCGAGGTCGGCAACGCCGGCAGCTTTTTCAAAAATCCGGTGGTGGCGCGGGCCCAGTGCCTGGCCCTGCTCGAGGCGCACCCGGCGCTGGTGCACCACGCCCAGCCCGACGGCAGCGAAAAGCTGGCGGCCGGCTGGCTGATCGACCAGTGCGGCTGGAAGGGGCGGAGCCTGGGCGCGGCCGGGGTGTATGCGAAGCAAGCCCTGGTGCTGGTCAACCACGGCGGCGCCACCGGCGCCGAGATCGCCGGCCTGGCCGCCGCCATCGCGCGCGACGTCGAGGCGCGCTACGGCGTGCGCCTGGAGCCCGAGCCGGTCTACGTTTGACGCCTTCGGCCTGGTTCTGTCCGATGTCGTCCCGATATCTTTAGTTGCACTGTCTTAACGTTCATTTCGTTTCTGCTATAGTCGGGGGCGTGCGGGCGTCCGCTTTTTGCGCGCCCGACCGCCGGCCCCGGCATCCCTTCCGGCCGGCGCATTTCCCCATCACCGGGTTTCCAATCAGGGCCAGACGACGATGACGAGCACGCCGCGCCAACTCTATCGCTTCCTGCTGCGCAGCCCGGCCGGCATCGTGCTGCTGTACGCCGTGTTCGCCGCGCTGTGGATCACGCTGTCGGACAATCTGCTCATCATGCTGGTGCGCGACCCGGAGACGATCGGCGAGATCGGCCGCCTGAAGGGCTATTTCTTCGTCGCCTCGACCGCCACCTTGCTGTATCTGCTGCTGCACCGCTGGCATCGCTCGATGTCCAAGGCGCGCGACGCCGCGCTCGACTACAAGGACCGCCTGGAGCGGGCCCTGACCGGCTCCAACGACGGCTGGTGGGACTGGGACCTGCGCGCCAACCGGCTGTACTACTCGCCGCGCTGGTGGAACATGCTCGGCTACGAGATCGACGAACTGCCGCCCGACCCCGGCCTGTGGCGGCGCCTGATGCACGCCGACGACCTGCCGCGCGCCGAGGCTTTGATGAACGAGACCCTGGCCAGCCGCGACGTCAACACCTGCGCGCTCGAAATCGCGCTGCGCCACAAGAGCGGCCACTACGTGCCGGTGCTGACGCGCTACATGGTGCAGCGCGACGACGCCGGGCGCGCCGTGCGCGTGTCCGGCACCAACTCCGACATCAGCGAGCGGCGCCTGGCCGACGAGCGGCTGCGCCAGGCCGCCACCGTGTTCGAGACCACCTGCGAGGGCGTGATGGTGACCGACGCCGAGGGCCGCGTCACGATGGTCAACCACGCCTTCAGCGACATCAGCGGCTATGCCGAGCAGGAGGTGCTGGGGCGGCCGTCGATGCTGCTCGGGCGCGGCCGGCAAGGCGAGCCGGACTTCGAACCGGTGGTGGCCGAGGCGCTCAAAGCCAACGGCTATTGGCGCGGCGAGATCTGGAACCGGCGCAAGAGCGGCGAGGTGTATCCGGAGCTGCTCAGCATCAGCACGGTCAAGGACGGCGCCGGCGCGGTCATCAACTATGTCGGCGTGTTCGCCGACATCTCCAAGCTCAAGGAATCGGAAAACCGGCTCGACTTCCTGGCCTACCACGACCCGCTGACCCAGCTGCCCAACCGGCTCAAGCTGATGGCCGGCCTGGAACACGCGATCAAGAGCGCGCAGCGCGAGTCGAACGGCTTCGCGCTGCTGATGCTCGACCTGGACCGCTTCAAGGACGTCAACGACAGCTACGGCCACGCCGCCGGCGACGAGCTGCTGTGCCAGGTGGCCGCCAGCCTGGCGGCGCGCCTGCGCGGGGCCGACATCGTGGCGCGCCTGGGCGGCGACGAGTTCATCGTGCTGCTCGAAAACATCGGCGCGCTCGAGGACGCCGGCCAGGTGGCGCACCAGCTCATCGAATCGCTCAGCCATCCGTGGCAGCTGTCGAACGGCGTCGAGGTGCGCATCGGCACCAGCATCGGCATCAGCCTGTTCCCCGAGCATGGCGGCGGCACCGAGGAGTTGCTGCAGCACGCGGACGCCGCGCTGTACCAGGCCAAGAAGGAGGGGCGCGGCTGCTTCCGCTATTTCTCGGAAGAACTCACGCGCGCCGCGCGCGAGCGCATCCGGCTCGAGGCGCGCCTGCACCAGGCCATCGAGCGCGAGGAGCTGCGCGTGTACTACCAGCCGCAGATCGACATGCAGAGCGGGCGCATCGTCGGCGCCGAGGCGCTGGTGCGCTGGCAGGACCCGCTCGAGGGCCTGATCGCGCCGAATCATTTCATTCCGGCGGCCGAGGCCTGCGGCTTGATCGGCGCGATCGGGCAATGGGTGCTGTGGCAGACCTGCCGCCAGGGACAGCGCTGGCTGGCGGCCGGCTTCGCGCCGTTGTCGCTGGCGGTCAACCTGTCGCCGCGCCAGTTCCTGCACGACGACATCGGCGCGCTGATCGAGCGCGCGCTCGCCGAGACCGGCTATCCGGCCGAATGCCTGGAACTGGAGTTGACCGAGAGCGGCCTGATGGAGTGCGGCGCCGACGTGGTCGAGATCTTGCAGCGCCTGCGCGCGCTAGGCGTGCGGCTCGCCATCGACGACTTCGGCACCGGCTATTCGTCGCTGGCCTACCTGAAAAATTTCCCCCTCGACGTGCTGAAGATCGACCGCAGCTTCGTCAAGGACATCCCGTTCCACTGCGACGACATGGCGATCTGCACCGCGATCGTGACGATGGGCCACGCGCTCGGCTTCAAGGTGCTGGCCGAAGGGGTGGAGACGGAGGAGCAGCTGGGCTTCCTGGCGGCGCAGGGTTGCGACTTGTACCAGGGTTATCTGGCGAGCCGGCCGGTGACGGCCGAGGTCTTCGAGACGATGTTGAAGGCGGAGTCGGACCCGCGGGTGTCGAAGGCCTAGTGTAGTGTTGCGCGCTGATTGCGACTTATAAAAATAGCGGATTTTTCGCCGAGACAAGGAAAAAACCGCAGCAATACCGAGGTATTGCGAGGATTTTTGACGCGGTATCGGCGGAAAAGACGCATTTTTATGTCGC
>JACMLV010000186.1 GCA_014379395.1 Burkholderiaceae bacterium | reverse complement strand
TCGGCCCAGTTCAAGCAGCTCTACCTGACCCTGTTCGCCCGCGAACCGAGCAAGACCGAGGCCGCCGCGCTGAAGGACTTCCTGAACAAGCAGGAAAAGGTCATCGCCCAGAACGCGTCCAGCGGCAAGTTCGCCGTCGCCGTGCCGACCGGACTGAAGGAGAACACCAACGGCAATCCGCTGCGCGCGGCCGCCTTCGTCGACCTGGTGCACACGGTCGCCAACTCGAACGACTTCGCCTATCGCTTTTAATCGGCCCCGGGCCATTCACCAACATTTACGAGAACAGGAATCCATCATGAGCATCAATTCACGTCGACACTTCCTGCTGCGCACCGGACAGGGTCTGGGCGCGGCCGCCGCGGTCGCCGCCGGCGGCCTGATTCCGGGCAGCGGCATTTTCTCCGAGACGCAGGCGGCCGAGCTGCTCGACCCGCTCGCGCCCAAGCCGCCGCACTTCCCGACCAAGGTCAAGACCATCATCTGGCTGCACATGAACGGCGCGCCGTCCACGCTCGACCTGTTCGACTACAAGCCCGAACTGGTGCGCCTGAACGGCACGGCCACGCCGGCCTCCTTCATGAAGGGCATCAAGACCAGCACCCAGGGCGGGGTCGGCAAGCTGTTCGCCTCGAACCGCACCTGGAAGCAGCACGGCGAGAGCGGCGCCTGGTTCTCCGACCTGGTGCCGAACCTGGCCAAGCACGCCGACAAGATGACCTTCATCAAGTCGAGCATGACCGTCGGCGCGACCCACGACATCTCGATCCTGAAACTGAACACCGGCGACTTGCAGCCGGGCCGGCCCTCGCTCGGCGCCTGGGTCAGCTACGCGCTCGGCTCGGCCAATCCGGACCTGCCCTCGTACGTCGTGCTCTACAACGGCAAGAGCGAACCGTCGGGCGGCTCGGTGAACTGGAGTTCGGGCTTCCTGCCGGCGGTCTACCAAGGCACCGCCTTCCGCCCCGGCCCGTCGCCGATCCTGCATCTGGAGCGCCCGGAACTGCGCAGCGTGGCCCAGCAACGCAGCTCGCTCGACCTGCTGAAGCGCCTGAACCTGGAGGGCGCGGCGCGCCATCCGCAGGACAGCGAGCTGAAGGCGCGCATACGCTCCTACGAGCTGGCCGACCGCATGCAGGTGTCGGCGCCGGACGCGGTCGATCTGAGCAAGGAAAGCGACGCCACCCGCGAGATGTACGGCCTGAACGAGGAGGCCACCGAGAACTACGGCACCACGCTGCTGCGCGCGCGCCGCCTGGCCGAGCGCGGCGTGCGCTTCATCCAAGTGGTGTCGGGCGCGCCGAACGAGGCGACCGACGTGCGCAGCTGGGACGCGCACAGCGAGCTGGAAAAGAACCATAGCGTGATGACGCGCATGGTCGACAAGCCGATCGCCGGCCTCCTGGCCGACCTGGAATCGCGCGGCATGCTCGAATCGACGCTGGTGGTGTGGACCTCGGAGTTCGGCCGCACCTCCTACGGCGAGAGCGGCAATGGGCGCGACCATAATCCGTGGGGCTACACCCAGTGGATGGTGGGCGGCGGCGCCAAGGCCGGCTTCACCTACGGCGAGACCGACGAGATCGGCTTGCAAGTGGCCGACAAGGACAAGGCGGTCGACACCTACGACTTGCAGGCGACGGTGCTGCAACTGGCCGGCCTCGACCATCTGAAAACGACCTTCCTCAACAACGGCCGCTCCGAACGTCCGACCGTGGTGTACGGCAAGGTGGTCAAGGAGCTGATCGCCTGACGTTGTGGCGGCAACTGAGCGGCTCGGAGGGTTCGCCTTCCGGGCCGTTTTCACTGATTGATTGAATTGAGGCGACCATAATGCGCAAAATATTCACCGTATTCGGCATCCTGCTGATGTTGACCGGCAGCGTCTGGTCGGCGCAGAGCGAGATCGACACCGACCTGATGCAAACCATCGAGGACTTGAACAAGAGCCTCAGCTCCAACCTCGCCATGAAGGACACCAAGGCGGCCACCGCCGACACCAAGGAACTCGAGGAATTGTTCGTCAAGGTCGAGGCCTTCTACGCGGCCCAGGGCGACGCCGCCGACGCGGTGACGCTCTCGACCAAGAGCAAGGATCTGGCGCAGGGCATCGCCAAGTCGATCACGATCAAGGATTTCGACGCCGCCACCAACGCCGCGACGACGCTCTCGCGCACCTGCAAAACCTGCCATAATTTTTACAAGAAGTCTTAAAGGAGTAACGCGATGCATCGATTTTTACTAGGCGCGCTGGTGGCGGGCGCCTTTGCCCTGCCGGGCCTGCCCGCCGTGGCCGCGCTCAATCCGGGCCAGAGCGCGCCGGATTTCCAGGCGCCGGCCTCGCTGGCCGGCAAGACCTTTTCGTTTTCACTGAAGGAGTCGCTGAAAAAAGGGCCGGTGGTGCTGTACTTCTATCCGTCGGCGTTCACCGCCGGCTGCAACATCCAGGCCCACACCTTCGCCGAGAACCATGACAAGTTCAAGGCGGCCGGCGCCAGCGTGATCGGCGTCTCGCTCGACAACATCGCGCGGCTGAACGAATTTTCGGCCGATCCGGAATATTGCGCCGGCAAGGTAGCGGTCGCCTCCGACACGGGCGGCAAGATCGCCAAGGCGTATGAGCTGACGGTGCGCGAGGCGACCAGCGGCAAGAAGGACACCCGCGGCGCCGAGCTCGACCACGGCTTCGCCGAGCGCACCACCTTCATCGTCACGCCGGATGGCAAGATCGCCGCCACTGTCGGCGGCGTTGCGCCGCAGGCGAATGTGGCCAAGGCGCTGGAAATCGTGCAGCGGCTGAGTGTGAGCAAATAATCCTGATAAAGAAAAACGGGCCGGAATGGTTTTCCATTCCGGCCCGTTTTTTTGATTCAAATATTTTAGACGAAAAAAAACCCCGCTGAATCATCAACGGGGTTTTTCATATAACTAGCCTGACGATAACCTACTTTCACACTGGTTGCAGCACTATCATCGGCGCAAAATCGTTTCACGGTCCTGTTCGGGATGGGAAGGGGTGGGACCGATTTGCTATGGTCATCAGGCATTGACTTGTAAAACCGGCTGTCCCCAACGGGGCGACAGACAGCTCAATCTGGAAGAAGTAAAGAAGGTTTTGGT
>JACMLV010000185.1 GCA_014379395.1 Burkholderiaceae bacterium | reverse complement strand
GTCCATATTTCGCCGTCTTCTCGGCCAATAGCTCGCTATTGGCACTGCGAAACCGTCAAAATCTGGCCTCGCCCAGCTATTTTTTCGCTTCGACTCCCTAAGTCCGACAGCCTCCTAGCGGCCGGGCTTGCGCTGCGGCGTGCCGTGCCGCTTGGGTTCGGGCAGCGGCGGAATTTGCCGGATCAGCTCCTCGGTGTCGTGCTGGGCCGGCGTCTTCTCGCCGCTGCCGATGTCGGCTTCATCCGACATATGGCGGCTTTGCTTCGGCTGGGGTTGGGTTTTGGATTGCTTCATCGTTCTGCGCTCCTTGATTGGACTCGGTCATGCTATCAACCGGAGGCCGACAACGGCGCGCGCCAGCGCCACCTTGCGCATGGACGAGCGGGGCCGTTTGTTGCGCGGCGGGCACATCGGGGCCGCCGCCACGCCTGTCACACGGTCGTCACGAAAATGTTTTTATAATCAATGCATCACAACTTTTTGTCTTGGGAGAGCACGATGGGCCATACCTTGCACAACCGGATTTACCTGGGGCGGCGCGCGCTCGGCCGCCACGCCGCCGGCGTGGCGGGGCTGGCGATGCTGGGCGCGGCGGCCGGCATCGGCCTGGCCTGGATCCTGGCGCGCCTGCTGAAATAAGGCGTTTTTCGTTGGCGGCGGCGGGTTTTCCGAAGCGGCGCGGCGGCTTGCTGTTGCCGTTGCGATGGCGGGCGCGTACCATGAGGGCCGAAATTCGCAAGCCTCTTATGGAAAGCCGCAATGAAGAACGAGAAATTAACGACAGATGAATACGACGCGCTCGAGCAAATCGGGCGTGGAATCAAGGGCGACCGGGTCAGCGCCTGCGTGGCGCGCAACACCAAGCGCCTGTCCGGCCTGAAGCTGGCCAGCTTCAGCCGCGAGGGCCGGCTCTCGCTCACCGAGAAGGCGCAGCAATTGTTGTTCGTGCGGCGCTGCATCAACGGCTTGCGCGCCGTGGCGGCCGACCCGCTGGCCGCGCTGGAGCCGGACGTCGCCTATTTCCTCGGCAAGAAAGCGCACATCCTGGCGCGCCCGGAGGGCGGCCACGACATCACCGCCAAAGGCACCGAATCGCTGGCCGACATCGACACCATCGGCTTGTCCGTCAATCCGTAAACTCCTCAAGCGCGCGCCGTCGTCGCGGCCGCGTTCCCGTCCCGGCGCGCAAGGCTTCAAAAGCGCCCGCTGATCCGAAACACCACCAGCCGCGCCAGCAGCTTGTTGATCGAACTCAGCCGAATGCAGCTGCGCAGCGCCACCAGCCGCTGCATCCACGCGGCGCGCCCCGGCCGCGCGCCGGGCTTGACGGCGAAGATGATGTGGTTGTTGCCGGCGATGTCGTCGAACCAGCACAGGCGCTGCGCGAACACCAGGCCGAGGCGGCGCAGCATGGCCGCGTAACGCGGATCGTAGCTGAAGATATTGAGCGCCATGACGCCGTCCGGGCGCAGGGCGCGCCGGCAGTCGGCGTAAAAGCGCGCGCTGCCCAAGGCCGCCGGCAGGCCGCTCTCGTCGAAGCCGTCGAGCAGCAGCACGTCGGCGCTGGCCGGCGCGCGCGCGATGAAGTCGAGCGCGTCGGCGTGGATCACGCGAAAGCGCGCGTCGTCGGGCGGAATGGCGAACTGCTCGCGCAGCGCGATCACGTCGGCGCGCAATTCGAGCACCGTGATGCGCGCCTCGGGCAGGTAACGGTAGCAGAACTTGGCCAGCGAGCCGCCGCCCAGGCCCACCATCAGGATGTCGCGCGGCTTCGGCTTGAACAGGGTGAAGCACATCATCGCGCGCGCATAGCGCAGCACCAGCTGGTCCGGGCGCGACAGCAGCATCACGCTCTGGATCATGCCCGGCGTAAATTCCAGCGAACGCCGGTCGCCCACCGTGTGCACCAGCGGCGGCGGGGTGGCGGAGCGTGTTGCGGCGGCGGTTTTCGGCATGGAAAAATGATCCGGTTGGGAGATGCGCAATATTTTATGTCAAGCTGGAAATATCTGATAAGCTTCTGATGCGTCCTCTTGCGCTTCGCGTTCCCTTGAGCATACCCTAACGCCCGCGCGCAACCGGGCCGACGCCGGCGGCGGCCATTTTGGAGAATATGCACATGTTTTTAGATCACCCGACAATTACGGCAACCAACAGCTTCACCGAGCCGGATCGGATTGAACGGTTGACTCGGGTCTACGGCTATGCGGTCGCATTGGCCGACGTGGCGGGCAATCCCCATTTCATCGAAAAATTCGCCCAGTTGCACGACCACAAGGGCACCCTGATCGTGTTCTGGCACGACACGCCGACCGAGGTGGAGAAGAATTACTTCGTGCAGGCCTGGTCCAGCAAGGTCGGCGACGGCAGCGCCAACGTCGAGCACGAGATTTAATCCGCCCGCAGTTTGCCGTGCCGCGCGCGCCGATTTTTCGGCGCGCGCCTCTCCCCGATTGCTCCCAATTTGTCGCATCCGGCCAGCCGCGGCGGCGCCTCGGCGCGTCCGCGGCGCCGCCGCCGGCCCTGTCATCAAGGCGTCATGCGGGGCGGGTAGTATGTTAGGATTTTTGAAGCAACGCAGGACCGCGGGCCAGGAGACACCTGAAAGCCTCGATGGTAATGACAAGATAAGAGGCTGGTATGTACGCTGCAGTAGATCTGGGATCGAATAGTTTCCGCTTGCATGTCGGCAGGCACGAGGGCGGCGCGATCCGCGTCGTCAAGAGCATGCGCGACCCGATCCGCCTGGCGGCCGGGCTCGACGCGAGCGGCAACCTGAGCGAGGCGGCCATGCAGGCGGCGCTCGCCTGCCTGAGCAATTTCCGCCTGACGCTGGAGGGCTACGAACTCGAGGCGGTGCGGGTGGTGGCCACCTCGGCCATGCGGCTGGCGCGCAACGTGGCCACCTTCCTGCCGGCGGCCGAGCAAGCCATCGGCTACCCGATCGAAATCATCTCCGGCGAAGAGGAGGGGCGCCTGATCTACATGGGCGTGGCCAATTCGCTCGCCGTGCCCGGCGAGCGGCGCCTGGTGATGGATATCGGCGGCGGCTCGACCGAACTGATACTCGGGCACGGCCAGGAGATCGAACGGGTCGAATCGTTCAGCATCGGCACCGTCAAGCAAAGCCTGTCGTTCTTTGTCGGCGGGCGCATCGACGGCCCCTCGTTCGAGGCCGCGATCCTGTCGGCGCGCAGCCATTTCGAGGATGCCGCGCCGCCCTACCATCCGCAATACTGGAAGAGCGCCTACGGCTCGTCGGGCACGATCCGCGCGCTGGCCGAGATCATCGCCAGGAACAACCTGGGCGACGGCCGCCTGACGGGCGCCAGCCTGGACGCGCTCAAGCGCCGCTTCATCGAGTTCGGCCACGTGTCGCGGGTCGACATGCCGGGCCTGCGCCCGGACCGCGCCAGCACCATCGTCGGCGGGCTGGCGATCCTGATCGCGCTGGTGCGCGAGCTCGACATCGAGGTCATTACGCCGATCGAGGCCGGCCTGCGCATGGGCGTGATGTGGGACCTGTACCTGCGCTCGACCAAGCGCGATCGGCGCGAGCAGTCGGTCCGCGGCTACATGGAGAAATTCCACGTCGACGCCGGGCGCGCCAACCGGGTCGCCGCAAACGCGCTGGCCATTTACGGCCAGCTGAAGCCGGCCAACGACACGCTCGGCAAATGCCTGCACTGGAGCGCGCTGCTGCACGAGGTCGGCATGGTGGTGTCGCAGACCGGCTACCACAAGCACGCCGCCTACATCGTCGAGAACGCCGACCTGCCCGGTTTCACCACCCGCGAGCAAAAGGCCATGAGCCGCCTGATCGTCGCGCAAAAGGGCAATCTGCGCAAAGTCGGCGAGGCGCTCACCGATCCCGATTTCGCCAAGGCGGTGCTGGCGCTGCGGCTGGCGATCCTGTTCATGCACGCGCGCATCGAGGCCGATTTCAGCCAGTTGAATCTGCGCATGAAGAGCCGGATCGAGCTCGAAATCAAGCGCGACTGGGTGGCCCACCATCCGACGCTCTCGTTCTGGATCGAGCGCGAGCAGGAGCTGTGGGACGAGGTCGGGGTCGACTTCAGCATCAAGGCCAACGCCTGAGCGGCAAGGGCGTTTTGACGTTCCTCGAGCAAAAATTTTGTAAATAGTATATATTGTTTATGTTGTTTATAAAAATGGAGTGAAAAGACATGAAAAAAACCGCATCGGCCGAGGTGGTCGGCAAACCGGACGTCGGCGCCAATGGCAGCCCGGCCCCTTTTCCGGCCTCGGCCCTGATTCAGTCCAGCCCGAAGCCGGCCGAGAAGCCAGCGTCGAAGGCAGCGGTCGCGGCGAAGCCAGCGGCCAAACCAGCAGCGGCCAAACCGGCGGCGGCGAAACCAGTGGCGGCGGCCAAACCGGCCGTTGCGGTCAAACCAGTGGCCAAGCCGGCAGCGGCTAAACCAGCGGCAAGCAAGCCGGCGGTGGCCAAGCAGGTAGCCACGCCGGCGGAAGCCAAGCCGGTGGCGGCGAAGGCGCCAGCCAAGCCAGCCGAGGCAAAGGCCGCATCGCTCAAGCCGGCAGCGGCCAAGCCGGCGCCAGCCAACGTGGCCGAGGTCAAAGCCGCGCCGGCTAAAGCGGCTGTTGCGCCAATCGTCAAGACTAGCGCCAGCTCGAAAGCGGCGGCCGCGGCCGCGGCCAAGGAAAAGGCGCGCAAGCCTAAGCTGGTGCGCGACAGCTTCACCATGCCGGAGCAGGAATACGCGGTGCTGGGCCAAGTGAAGAAGGCTTGCCTGAAGGCCGGCTTCGAGATCAAGAAGAGCGAATTGCTGCGCGTCGGCGTGGCCTTGATCAGCCAGATCGACCTGGCGACCCTGCAAAGCGTGCTGTCCGGACTCCCAACGCTGAAGACCGGCCGCCCGAAGAAGGTGTAAGCGGCGGCGCCCCGTCGTAGCTGGCCCGCAAGGCGCCCACCAGCGCGCCTTGCACCTCGCCGCACACGTCGCTGTCTTGCGCAGCAGGCCCGCCAGATCGGGCTGCGGCTCCCTTCCATCCTCGTCCTGGCCGCGCGCCTTCAGTAAAAACGCCCCCGTCAACGCATTGAAAATGATCTCGTAATCGGCCGCGCCGCTGCGCGTGATCGATTCCTCCAGCGCGCGCCTTCAATTTCCAGTGCATGCCGAGCAGCGCCAAGCGCTGCGCCTTGGGCGCCCGGCCGTTCGACGTCGGCGCCGACGTCGATCCCCGGCAGTGCCGCGCCCTGGGCATAATCAATACGTACAAGCGTGGCTGTGGCGGGCGGAACGGATGCGGCGGAGAGGTGTGGGGGTGCGCGTGTGGCGCGGCGGATAAAGCGGAAAGCGGACTGGACGGGCGGATGCTGCGGTTGGTGCTGGAGCGCGTGGCGGGGAAACTCAGCGTTTTTTGGGCTGGTGTACACGCTATCGCTTAACACGATACTGCGGGGTGCTAGCTTAGGCTAATGGCGCCTTTGGATCGCGATGCCGGCGCCTGGCAAGGCATTGAGTGGTGCGGTTCAGTGCAGGGATGCGACCGACAGTTCTTTCAGTTCACGGATGCTCATTTCCGATTTTTCGTGCATGCGCAACAGGATGGTGGCGCCGACGGAGAGCTTGCGGTGACGGATCTTGCTGATGATCGGCGGCTGCACTTCCAGCATCCGGCACAGTTCGGCGTCATTTTTCAGGTGCATTTTCTCGATCAAGGTATCGAGCAGTTTGTTGGGCATAAAGCTAGACGGTTCGAGAGCGCGCGCCCGATTCATCGCTTCGATCATTTCCATCTTTTTTTGACGAACGTTCATATTAAACCTCATAACGAGATGATAAGGACAGTTGGCCGCCATTCGCTGACACAACCCTGGCAGCCCCTATCGATGCTCCCGTGCTTTCATTGCACTATTACCACTGGAGCAAGGATGTTTCAATAGTACTACGAATGCGCAATTTGTGCGCACTTTTTTGAAAATAAATCACCTATGTTTGTCAAACCGGGTTGACGACTTGTATTTCTTGTAGTCCGGTTTTGGTTAATTGCAGAGTCCGGTCGGCCATTTTCGCCGCAGCCAGCGAGTGCGTCACCATGATGGCCGCCGCGCCGGTGGCCTTGATCTCGGCGCGCAGCAGGCGCAGCACGCCGTGCGCGGTGTCCGGGTCGAGGTTGCCGGTCGGCTCGTCGGCCAGCACCAGGGCGGGCCGGTGCACCAGGGCGCGCGC
>JACMLV010000017.1 GCA_014379395.1 Burkholderiaceae bacterium | reverse complement strand
CGAAGAAGATGAAGGCATCCAGAATGTCGAGGACACCGACGGTCAAGCCGCCGAAGAGGAACGCTTTCATCGCGGGCATCCGCGCCGTTCGAGTGTCGGCGGAGCGCGCATGACCCGCGGGTGTCATGAAGACCTCGATCCCTTGACGCCGGCGGCCTTCACCGGGCGTCGCGGGCGCGCGGCCGGAGAAACGGACTTGATGATGAGCCGACCGGCTGCGCGCTTGTCGAACCGCACCTCTGAGTCCGCGACTGCCGCGCGGACGAGCGCACGCACGGGCGGCCTGTCGAGATCGTGCGCCGACGACAACACGATATGCCGGACCACCGTTCCGGAACCGCGCAGCAGTCCGCCAGGATCGGGCAAGCCGGCGCGGCGCCGCCGGTCATGCTGCCCGGCATGCTCGACGCGATCCGCACGCTGTCCTACCGGCTCTGCGCGATCGGCCTGGAGCCGGCGCTGGCGCGCTTTCACAGCGAAATCGAAACCTTCGCCTCGCCCTTCGTGATGCAAAACGTCGAGGTGAACGCCTATCTCGACGGCTACGCCCGCCTGCTCGACGGCGGCGCGGACGACATCGACGACGCGCGCCATCTGCTGGTGATGCTCGACCAGTGCGACGCGGTGGTCTGCAAGATCCGCCGCAAGGCGCTCACGCAGGGCACCAGCATCGCCCTCACCTATTTGCTGGTGGCGCTGACCCAGAGCGCCGACCGCCTGCGCAAGCTGCTGTTTCTGGTCGACACCACCGGCGAACTGCCGAGCGCGCCGACCCTCGACCTGGCCGCGCTGGCCTGCGAGGCCGCGCCGAACGAGGCCGAAGCGGTCAGCCCGCGCCGCGCCGCCGCGCTGGCCCTGGCGCTGGAGCTGATCGCCGCGCACGGCGAACGCTACAAGGTGCGCGAACTGTTCGCCGACAACATCGACCTGCTGGCCCGCAACGTGACGGAGAACGCCAGCCGCACCGGCGAGCACTACATCGCCGAAAGCCGGCCGGAAATGAAGGCCATGCTGCGCTCGTCGGCCGGGGCCGGCTTGGTGATCGGCTTCATGGCGCTGTTCAAGCTCTTGCTGTCCCACCTGCGCGCCGCGCCGCTGGTCGAAGCCTTCCTTTTTTCCGTCAATTACTCGCTCGGCTTCATGTTCATCCATGTGCTCCATTTCACGGTCGCCACCAAGCAGCCGGCCATGACGGCGGCGCGCATCGCGTCCGGCCTGCACAGCCCGGACGGCCGCAATATCGACCTCGACAGCATGGCCGAGCTGATCAACAAAGTGCTGCGCACCCAGATCACGGCGGTGCTGGGCAACCTGGCCACCGCGCTGCCGACCGCCTGGCTGATCGCGCTGGCCTGGCGGGCGGCGACCGGCCACCATCTGGTGACGCCGGAAAAAGCCCTGCACCTGCTGCACGACATCGACCCGTTCGGCAGCCTGGCGCTGTTTTACGCGGTGATCGCCGGCGCCTGCCTGTTCGTCTCCGGCCTCATTTCCGGCTACTACGACAACGCCGCGCTGTACACCCGCTGGGCGCAGCGCATCGCACAACTGCGCGGCCTCGGCCGCCTGCTCGGCCAGGCGCGCCTGAAGCGCCTCGGCCTGTACATGGAGGACAATCTGGGCGGCCTGATGGGCAATTTTTACTTCGGCATCCTGCTCGGCACCCTCGGCACGCTGGGCTATCTGCTCGGCTTGCCGCTCGACATCCGCCATGTCACCTTTTCGGCCGCCAATTTCGCCACCGCCGCGGTCGGCCTCGATCACCAGATCAGCTGGCAGCTGGCCGCGCGCTCGCTGGGCGGCGTGCTGGCGATCGGCAGCGTCAACCT
This sequence comes from Burkholderiaceae bacterium, assembly GCA_014379395.1. Lineage (GTDB taxonomy): Bacteria > Pseudomonadota > Gammaproteobacteria > Burkholderiales > Burkholderiaceae_D > Janthinobacterium. The sequence continues at coordinate 4,202 of JACMLV010000017.1, read as the reverse complement.
CCTGGTCAGCTTCGGCCTGGCGCTGTGGGTCGCGCTGCGCGCGCGCCAGGTGCGCTTCAAGCACGGCACGGTCTTGCTGAAGACGCTGGGACGGCGCTTCCTGCAAGCCCCTTTGACCTTTTTCATCGGCCCGCCGGCGCAACCGGCCGAGGCCGCAACGCAGCGGGGATCGGAATGAATATCAGGCTCAAACGGCATGCGCTGCCGGCGCTCTCGTTGTGCTGGATTATGTCGGCCTGCGCCACCCTGCCCGAGCTCGGCCGCCTGAGCGACACGCTCGAACCGCGCGCGGTGCCGGTCGTCACGCGCGCCGACGGCACCGTCTTGCCGCGGCGCAGCACGCGCGAGCTGCTGGCCAAGCGCTGGAGCAAATCCGGACTCGACTTGAAGACCCAGGCCGCGCTCGAGGAGGCGGCCACCGGCGTGCCTCTGATCGCCGGCAACAAGGTGACCTTGCTGTTCGACGGCCCGCATACCATGGGCGAGATGCTCAAGGCGATCGCGGCGGCGAAAAACCACATCAACCTGGAAACCTATATCTTCGACCAGGACGTGCTGGGCATGAAGTTCGCCGACGCGCTGATCGAGCGCCAGAGGGCCGGCGTCGCCGTCAGCGTCCTCTACGACAGCGTCGGCACCCTCGGCGTGCCGCAGGAGTTCTTCGAGCGCATGCGCGCGGCCGGCATCCGGCTGGTCGCCTTCAACCCGGTCAACCCGGCCCGGCTGCGCGGCGACGCCTGGATCATCAACAACCGCGACCACCGCAAGGTCTTGATCGTCGACGGCAAGGCAGCCTTCACCGGCGGCATCAACATCAGCGACACCTACGCCAAGAGCTCGCTGTTCCGCTCGAAGACCAAGCGCCCCGAGCAATCGCAACTGGGCTGGCGCGACACCCACGTCAAGATCGAGGGTCCGGCCGTGGCCGCCTTCAACTGGCTCTTCATCCGCACCTGGGCCGGGCAGGACGCGGCCGACCTGCCCGAGGCCCAATTCTTCCCGCCGCTGGGCGAGATGGGCGACAAGCTGGTGCGCGTGATCGGCAGCGAGCCCGGCGGCGGCTTCGAAATCTTCAAGGCCTACATCCTGGCGATCCAGGAGGCCAGGCGCAGCATCCACATCACCTCCGCCTATTTCGTGCCCGACCCGCAGACCGTGGACGCCCTGTGCGGCGCGGCGCGGCGCGGGGTCGACGTCAAGATCGTGCTGCCGGGCGTCTCCGACAGCGGGCTGGTGTTTCACGCCGGCCACGCGCTGTACGATCAGCTGCTCGGCTGCGGCACCCGCATCTATCACCTGAAGCTGGCGGTGCTGCACGCCAAGACCGCCGTCATCGACGGCGTCTGGTCGACGATAGGCTCGACCAATATCGACCGCCGCAGCTTCCTGCATAACAGCGAGCTGAACGTGGTGGTGCTGGGCGAGAGCTTCGGACGCGAGATGGAGGACGCCTTCCTCGAGGACCTGCGCGGCTCGGTCGAGATCACGCCGCAGCAGTGGCGCCGGCGCCCGATCGCCGACCGCGTCAAGGAGTGGGCCGCGCGCATGGTCGGCTATTGGTTGTGAACGGCCGCCCGCCGGGTGTCGTTCAGGCGGCGCTCCAGATCCCGCCGGCGCGGGTGAAGCTGTCGGCGTCGGCCAGCTCGAAGCCGGCGCCCAGCCAGCCGTAGCGCTCGACCGTGACGCGCTCGGGCTCGATACGCAGAAAATTGAACGAGTTGGTCTCGCCGCGTCCGCGCGTCGAGGTCGCCGTGCCGGCCTGCACCATCAGCGCGGCGTAGCCGGCGATCGGGTGCCGCGCCGCCGTGTTGCCGGCGTGGCTGGCGTGCAGATGGCCGGCCAGCAGCAAGTCGACGCCATGGTCGGCGAACATCGCCATCGCCAGCGGGCCGCGGCGCACCAGGTCGCCGCTTTCCAGATGCGGCGGCAGGTCGAACGGGTGGTGCGTGACGACCACCTTGATCAACTCCGGCGGCAGGCTGGCGAGGCGCGCGCGCAGGCGGGCGATCTGGTCGTGGCCGATGCGGCCATCCTTGAAGGTCAGCGAGCGCGCGGTGTTGACGCCCAGCACGGCGATCTGCTCGTCCACGTATTCGGGCGTCAGATCGTCGGTGATGTGGCGGCGGTATTTGTCGAGCGGGCGGAAAAAACGGCTCAGCAAGTTAAACAGCGGCACGTCGTGGTTGCCGGGCACCACGATCCGCGGCCCCGGCAAGCTGTCGAGAAAGATCCGCGCCTGTTGGAATTGCCGGCTGCGCGCGCGCTGGGTCAGGTCGCCCGAGACCACCACCAGGTCCGGCGCGAGCTGCTCGACGCGCGCCTTGAGCGGCGCCATCAGGGCCGGGTCGATGCGGCCGAAATGCAGGTCCGACAGATGCAATAGTTTGCGCATGGGGACTCCTCGTGTCCTGAGTTGCTCGTTCGTTGACAAATCGATGCGGCCCGAGTCTAGGAGGCTGTCGGACTTAGGGAGTCGAAGCGAAAAAATAGCTGGGCGAGGCCAGATTTTGACGGTTTCGCAGTGCCAATAGCGAGCTATTGGCCGAGAAAACGGCGAAATATGGGCCGTCCAGGTATTTTTGCAGCCGACGAGCCTAAGTCCGACAGCGCTCCTAGCGCTTGTGCGGCGCGCCGCGTTCCAGCCTGACCAAGTCCCAGCCCAATTCGCGCCGGATCTGTTCCGGATTCGGCGGCGCCTTGTGCTGTTCGATCTCACGCCTGAGCCAGCGCCGGACCTCTTCCTTGCTTGGTTGTTTAGGCTGTTCCATCATGCCCCTTTCGAAAACGGGTAGGTTTCACGCTACAACGCAAAGCTGGATCTTCAGTTGACCTCAACGCGATCAAAAAGTGCTGAGCGTCTGGCGCGACGCAAGCACGACTGCGTCAAAACATGGTGCGAATATCCGGCCAGCAATTGTTCGCCCGTCCCGAAGCCTGGCGCGGCGGTGATAAAATCGCGCCCCCGGCGGCCCGTCCGCTTCGCCCACCATGTCGTCCACAGTCGAGAAAAGCCATGAAACCCGCCCGCACCCTCACCTTCAAATGCGTCAAGTGCGCCAAATCCGTCCAGGTCTTCCTGCAGAAGGTCTCGGCCTGCTCGCACATCCACCCGTACCAGGGCATCTGCAAGTGCGGCGAGGTCAAGCGCCACGCCACCGGCCAGGCCGACCTCGTCAAGTCGTATCTGGAATCGGCCGACGGCAGCTGGTCGCATCACCATTGATTGCCGCTCCGCTGCAATATTGCCTGCCGCTTAACCGCCTCAAGGAATCGGGCGACGCGCCGATAACCATGTAACTCCCATTTAGGCGCCGCCATGTCCCAACTCTCCGCCCTCGGCTCACGCCAGCTTCAAGCCCCGACCCTGAGCAATGATGCGCGCCAGGCCGACGCCAAATCGTCCGCCTTGTCCACATCTGGCGCGCCGGTTTTCAACGGCAAGAACGCGCTGGACGCGGTGTCGCTGTCGAAGAACGCGCTCGACCTGTCGACCCAGGGGCTGTCCAAGCGGGTGGACGAACTGGGCAACGCGACCATCGACGCCGCGCAAAACTTCATGGCGAGCTTCGCGCAAAGCCTGTTCGGCGACGCCGCCAAGGGCGCCACGCTGTCGTTCGACGAGGCCAGCATCTCGGCCCAGTCCGGCTTCGCGGCGATCGCGCGCCACAGCGAAGGGCCGAACGGCGTCTCCGATGGCGCCGCGTTCAGCCTGAACGAAAGTTCCCATTTCATCGGCAAGGGCACCATCACCACCGCCGACGGGCAAAGCTTCGAGTTCGAGATCGAAGTCCAGTACGAGTCGCGCATCGAAGCGGCCGCCAGCCGCAGCACCAGCTTCGATGCGCCGGGCCGGTCCGGCCAGACGCCGGCGGCCGACAAGGACGTGCTGCCGAAGAGGCAACTGCCCGACGTCGACTTCGGCGGCAACCTGGGCGACCTGTTCAAATTGCTCGGCCGCTACCTGCAAAGCCAAGTGTCGGCGCCGGCCGACGCGGATGCAGACGCGAACTCGAACGCCGACTCGGCCAAGCAAGCCGATCAGGGCGGCACGCTGAGCCTGCGTCTGCTCAATCTGATCAACAACGCCACCCTGCTCGACGACAAGGCGACGCCGGCCGATCAGCGCGCCAAGGCGCTGGCCGACGCCTACGGCGCGCCAGCCCCCTCCAGCACCGCCGCCACGCCAAGCGCGGCCACCACTG
>JACMLV010000184.1 GCA_014379395.1 Burkholderiaceae bacterium | reverse complement strand
CTGGCCGGGCCGGCGGCGCCGGCCTGGGGCCGGATTTCCAAGGCGGAGGCCGCATGAACGCCGCCCATCCCTGGCTCGGCGCGCTGGCCATCCTGGCCGTTCTGCTGGGCGGCGCCGCGCTGCTGACCTGGGTCGAGCGGCGCCTGCTGGCGCTGTGGCAAGACCGCTACGGCCCGAACCGGGTTGGCCCGTTCGGCCTGCTGCAGGCGGTGGCCGACGCCATCAAGTTAATCAGCAAGGAGGACTGGGTGCCGGCCTTCTCTGAAAAAGGCTTGTTCGTGCTGGCGCCGGCGCTCGGCGTCGTCGCCGTGCTGGCCGCCTTCGCCGTGGTGCCGCTCGCGCCCGGCGTCGGCGTGGCCGACCTCAACGTCGGCCTGCTGTTCTTCCTCGCCATGTCGTCGCTCGGCGTCTACAGCGTGGTGCTGGGCGGCTGGGCCTCCAACAGCAAGTACGCGTTGATGGGCGGGCTGCGCGCGGCGGCCCAGATGCTCAGCTATGAAGTGTTCATGGGGCTGGCCGTCGCCGGGGTGGTGATGCTGGCCGGCTCCTTCCATTTGCGCGCCATCGTCGAGGCCCAGCGCGCCTTGTGGTTTTTCATTCCGCAAATTCTCGGCCTGATCACGTTCGCCATCGCCGGCATCGCCGAGACGCGCCGCCTGCCGTTCGACCTGCCCGAGGCCGAGCAGGAGCTCGTCGCCGGCTTCCACACCGAGTATTCGGGCATGAAGTTCGGCCTGTTCTATGTCGGCGAATACATCGGCGTCATCCTGATCTCGGCCATGATCGTCACCCTGTTCTTCGGCGGCTGGCTCGGCCCGGTCCTGCCGCCGCTGCTGTGGTTCGCGCTCAAGACCGGCGTCGTTATCGCGCTGTTCATCCTGCTGCGCGCGGCCCTGCCGCGCCCGCGCTACGACCAATTGATGGCCTATGGCTGGAAGGCCATGCTGCCGCTCACGCTGCTCAATCTGGCCGTGACCGGCGCCATCGTGCTGGCCGCGCGCGGCGCGCCGGACGGGGGCCTGTGATGTGGAACGCCCTGCAAACCATGTGGCTGCTGTTCCTGCACGCGTTCCGCCCGCGCGCCACCGTCCAGTATCCGGAGCAAAGGCGGGCCATCGCGCCGCGCTGGCGCGGGCGCATCGTCCTGAGCCGCGATCCCGACGGCGGCGAGCGCTGCGTCGCCTGCTACCTGTGCGCGGCGGCCTGCCCGGTCGACTGCATCGCCTTGCAGGCCGCCGAGGACGAGCACGGACGGCGCTATCCCGAATTTTTCCGCATCAATTTCTCGCGCTGCATCTACTGCGGCTATTGCGAGGAGGCCTGCCCGACCTACGCGATCCAGCTGACGCCGGACTTCGAGATGAGCGAGTACGCGCGCCACAACATGGTCTACGAGAAGGCCGATTTGCTGATCGACGGCCCCGGCAAATACCCCGACTACAACTTCTACCGGATGGCCGGGCTGGCCATCGGCGGCAAGGACAAGGGCCAGGCGGCCGGCGAGGCGCCGCCGGTCGATCTGCGCAGCCTGTTGCCGTGAGCGGCCGCGAGGGCATGGCGTGTCAAGGCAGGACGATCGCGTGGGCGAGGCGCCAATGCCTTTCGTAGGGTGGGCGGGGCCGCCGAGGCACCGCTTTTGTGCCCACGCGGAAGCACGACAGTTAAAGGTAGGGTGGGCGGGGCCGCCGAGGCACCGCTTCACCGTGCCCACGCGGATGAATCCAGCGCGTGGGCACGGTAAAGGGCCCCTACGAGGATCGCACATCTTAACTGCGCGGCATTTGAAACGAGGCGCCCGACCCGGCATACCGGCGCCGGGAAGGCTAGCCGCGGCGGGCATTGCGGTAAGAGTCCAAGAAGGGGGCGGCGATGGAACTGATGTTTTATCTGGCGGGCGCGGTGGCGGTGCTGGCGACGGCGCGCGTGATCGCCGGCCTGAACGCGGTGCCGGCCCTGCTCTATCTGGTCGTCTCGCTGCTGGCGGTGGCGCTGCTGTTCTACCTGCTCGGCGCGCCCTTCGCCGCCGCGCTGGAAGTGCTGATCTACGCCGGCGCCATCATGGTGCTGTTCGTGTTCGTGACGATGATGCTCAACCTCGGCCCGCAGGCGGCGGCGCAGGAACGCGCCTGGCTCAGCCCGCGCAGCTGGGCCGGGCCGGCGCTGCTGGCGGCGCTGCTGCTGGCCGAACTGGCCGTCGTCCTGTTCAACGGCGGCGCGTCGGCGGCAAGGGGCGCGCCGAGCGATCCCAAGGAAGTTGGCATCGCCCTGTTCGGGCCGTATTTGCTCGGGGTCGAGCTGGCCTCGATGCTGCTGCTGGCCGCGCTGGTCGGCGCCTGCCACCTCGGCTGGCGCGATCCGCGCCATGGCGAAGGCTGAGGCGATGGCCGCCATCCCGCTCACGCACACCCTGCTGCTGGCCGGGCTCTTGTTCGCGCTCGGACTGGCCGGCGTGCTGTTGCGGCGCAACCTGATCTTCATCCTGATGTCGGTCGAGATCATGTTCAACGCGGCCGGGCTGGCCTTCATCGCGGCCGGCGCGCGCTGGGGCCAGGCCGACGGCCAGGTGATGTTCATTTTCATCCTGAGCCTTGCCGCCGCCGAGGTCGCTCTGGGACTGGCCTTGCTGCTGCTGTTGCATCCGCGCCTGCCGACGCTCGACGCGGACGCCGCCAGCGAGCTCAAGGGTTGAACGGGGCAGGCATGGAACAAAAGACCGGGAGGACGCCTTGCTAAAACTGTTGTGGCTGGTTCCCGCCCTGCCGCTGGCGGGCTTCGTCGCCCTGGTGCTGGGCGGCAAGCGCCTGACGCATGGAATGTGCGCCCTGATCGGCGCCGGCAGCGTCGCGCTGGCGGCGCTGCTGACGCTGGCCATCGGCGTCGAATTCATCCTCGCCCCTCCCGCCGGCCAGGTGTTCCGCCAGACGCTATGGAACTGGATCGACGTGGCCGGCTTCACGCCGCGCATCGGCCTGTACCTCGACGCGCTGGCGCTGACCATGCTGCTGGTGGTGACGGTGGTCGGCTTCCTGATCCACCTGTATTCGACCGAATACATGCGCGGCGACGAGGGCTACGGCCGCTTCTTCGCCTACATGAACCTGTTCGTCGGCGCCATGTGCCTGCTGCTGCTGGCCGACAACCTGCTGCTGCTCTACCTCGGCTGGGAGGGCGTCGGCCTGTGCAGCTACCTGCTGATCGGCTTCTGGTATCGCGAGCCGGACAACGGGCGCGCCGCGCAAAAGGCCTTCATCGTCACGCGCGTGGGCGACAGCGCCTTCGCGCTCGGCCTGCTCCTGCTGTTCACCGCGCTCGGCACGCCCGACGTCCAACTGCTGATGCAACGCGCCGCGCTGCAATGGCCGCCCGGCTCGGCCCTGGCGGTGGCCGCCGCGCTGCTGCTG
>JACMLV010000183.1 GCA_014379395.1 Burkholderiaceae bacterium | reverse complement strand
TCGATGGCGCCGAGCATTTCTGCGTCATCCGCTCCTGCCTCGACACACTGCGCAAGCAAGGCCACAACATGCTTGTCGTGTTACAGCATGCCTTCGCCGGCACTCCTATCCCGTCAGCCGCATAGCGGCTGAATAGTTACCGATTCCCTAAGTCCGACAGCCTCCTGGCCGGGGGCGCTGAGCCGCGGCGGCTGGGGCCTCAGGCGATGACGCAGGGCGCGCGCCAGTCGCGCAAGAATTGCTCGTAAGAGAGGACCGGCCGCGCCGTGTAGTGCGGCGGCAAGTCGAACAAGGCCCAGAAATAGGTTTCGTCGCCATGGCAGATGGTGGGCGCGCTGCAATAGCGGTGCCAATGGCTACCCATCTCCTTCGAATACATACCGTCGCCCTCCGGGTCGGAAAAAAACGGAATCAGGCGCTGCTCGAGCAGCGCGCTTTGCAGCGATGGCGGGGCGTCGTTGTCGCGCGCGATTTCGTATTGCGCGCGCAAGCCCTTTTCCGTTTCGATGATCATCAACGTGGCCTTGCCCTGCCGGTCGAAAAACAGGATGCCGGTCGGGTTCGGAAACACGTAGTGCTCGACGAAGCCGTGGGTGCGGCTCAGTTCGCGCACCACCTCGGCCAGCGCCGCGTCGCCGAGGAAATGGTAGTTGTGCAGCACCAGCATCTCGCGCAGGGTCTCCGACTGCTGCGCGAAAAACGCCGCCTGCAGGTCGACGATCTCGCGCTCGAGGATGTCGAGCGCGTCCTCGTCGCTTTTCTTGATATAGCGGTCGATCAGCCCGCGATTGAAGGCGTTCACCGCGATTTTCTCATCCGCCGCCCCGGTAAACAAAATCTTCTTGCAGGGCAGGTGCCGCACCGCCTGGCAAAACTCGATGCCATTCATTTGCGGCATCGAATAGTCGACCACCAGCACCGACGGCGTCAAAAAACGTTGCGGCTGGTCGCTGATGCGCCAGATGCGCTCCAAGTCGACGGCCACATTGCACTGGTCGAGCGGCAAATTCTGGGTGTCGTAGTTGGCCTGCAGCGGCACCGCGGCCTGGCCGGCGCTGTTGGTCAGCCAGGCCAGCGCGCCGCTGGTGTCGTGGAAGGTTTTACTGGCCAGCATGGGGTCGAGTTGAAACGACAAGCTCTTCAGGAACGAGTCGCTGTCGTCGATCAGCACGGTCAGGGTCGGGTGGGCATAGACGGGCAGTTGCATGACGTTACCTAAAGAGAAGGCCCTGACGCGGGCCGTGGGAATTCAAGGATGAAAATGGCATAAGCGCTCTCGCGGGCCACGCAGCGGATGGTCGCGCCCCAGGCCTCGACGATATCCTTGCACAGCGCCAGCCCGATGCCGCTGCCATTATGCGCAGGATACGAGTAGAAGCGGCGGAAGATCAAGGGCAAATGACGCGCCGCGATGCCGCAGCCCGTGTCGATGAACAGCAGGCGCGGCCTGGCGCGGGCGCCGTCGACGATGATGCGCACGCGCCCCTTGCCGGCGCGCTGGATCGCCTTGAGCGCATTGCGCAGCAAATTGAGCAGGATGACCACCGACAGTTCGGTCTGGCCGGCGAAGCGGAAGTCGTCGCGCACTTCGACCACCACCGTCTGCTGCTGGGCATCGCCGACGAACGGATAGCGCCGGATCACCGACTCGACCACCGTCGCCATCGACACCATCGCGTCCGGGCGCAGGTTTTGGTTGACCGCGCTGGCGCTGAGCAGGAATAAATCGATCATGTGATTCATGTGGCGCACCTCGAACTGGATGCGCGCCAGCGCTTCGCGCATGCCGGCCCGCTCACTGTCGCCATCACTGCCGCTGGCCGGCGCCGGCAGCAGGCGCTTGAGTCCGCGCACATTGGCGTCGACGCTGGTCAAAGGGGTGCGCAATTCATGTGCGACGCTGGCCAGCCCGGCGCCCAGTCCGGCCAATTTTTCCTGCGCCAGCACATTGCGCCCGACCTTGGCCACCGACAGCACGGCGATGGCGAACCAGTGAATCGGCAGTTGCTGCAACACCGCCGTATCGAGCAGGAAGGCGACATCGCCAAAGACCCAAAAAGCGACGCAGGCGAGCAGCGTGCCGCCCACATAGGCGAACGTCGCGATGTGGATGTCGAAGTGGAACAGGACGATCAGGGCCACCAGCAGCGACTGGGTCCACACCGCCGATGCGTGGTTCATCAGGAACATGAAGGTGAAAAAAAACGGTAGCACATAGGTCAGGCCGGCGACCAGGTACACCTTGCGCCAGCCCGCCGGCAGGCGCCGCACAAACGGCGCGGGGAGACAGATCATGACGCCGATGGTGCGCAAGACCAGGTTTTCGTACGCCTGGGGAAATGAGTAGTGCCAGATCAGGTAATACAAGGGCATGCCAATGGTACCGCTCAGGCCGAGCAGCATGACGCGCGACATGGTGTGGTCGCCCGGGTCGTGAATGCGCAGCAGGGACTGGACCAAGCCGCGCTGCCATCGCTTCCATTGCTGCAATAGTTGTTCCCGCATGTTGTATTTGTGGCGGATCAATGGCGCATCATCCCCCAATGGGAAAAGATGTCGGAAAATATCCTCCAAGCAATTGATATGTATCAAGCGTCTGATCGCCCGGGACGTCATGGTTTAGGAGTTGTCAAATACTCAATCGTGATTTTCAAGGAGAAATGTATGCCTCTCGCTACTGTATTACCCCTGTCGTCCTACAGCGCCGAGCATAACATGCCCGATTTCGTTTGCCGCCGAATGGACGAGCACTACGTTACCCGTGTGCAAAATTTGCTGGGCGGCGAACATATGCATCAGTGGCAGCCGGCGCGCGCCGGTTCGGTTTTTTTAGCCGGCAACGACTATCTCAATATCGCCGGCGAAGCAAGCTTGACCGAGGCCCAGATCGCTTGCCTGCGCGGCAGCGCCGGCGAGTTGCTGATGTCGTCCGTGTTCTTGCAGGAAGGCAGCGCCCAGCATCGTCTGGAGAAAAAGCTGGCCGCCTTCATGGGGGCCGAGGACAGCGTCATCGCCCAGTCCGGCTGGGCGGCCAATGTCGGGCTGCTGCAAAGCCTGGCCGAGCCGGGCATACCGGTCTACCTGGATTTGCAGGCCCATGCCTCGCTGTGGGAGGGGGTGCAGTCGGCGCAGGCGCAAGCCGTTTCCTTCATGCACAACGATCCCGGGCATTTGAAGCGTCAGCTCGACTTGTACGGACGCGGCGTGATCGTGGTCGACGCGCTCTACAGCACCAACGGCAGCGTGGCGCCGCTGCTCGAAGTGCTCGAGCTGGCCGAGCGCAGCGGCAGTATTTTGATCGTCGACGAGTCCCATTCGCTTGGCACGCACGGTCCGCAAGGCGCCGGATTGGTGGTGGCGCTGGGCTTGGAGGACCGGGTTCATTTCCGCACCGCCTCGTTGGCCAAGGCGTTCGCCGGCCGCGCCGGCTTGGTCACCTGCTCGAGCAAGTTCAAGGGCTATTTCCTGTCCGCTTCGCGGCCGGCCATTTTCAGCTCTTGCCTGCTGGCCCACGAGCTGGCCTGGTTCGACGCCGCGCTCGACTTCATTCGGCAAGCCGACGACCGGCGCAGCGCCCTGATGCGCCATGCGCACCGGGTGCGCGACGGTTTGCGCGCGCTCGGCTACAACGTCAATGACGGCACCGAGCAAATCATCGCCCTCGAGGCCGGACCTGAGCCGAAGACACTGGTGTTGCGCAAGGCGCTTGAGCGGCAGGGCATTTACGGCGCCGTGTTTTGTGCCCCGGCGACGCCGAAAAACCGCTCGCTGGTGCGCTTGACGCTCAACGCCGGCCTGCGCGAGGCCGACATCGACAAGCTGCTGGCGGCCTGCGCCGCGATCCGCGACGAGGTCGACCTGGAAAGCTGGTCGTCGACCAAG
>JACMLV010000182.1 GCA_014379395.1 Burkholderiaceae bacterium | reverse complement strand
TCGGCTGCAAAAATACCTGGACGGTCCATATTTCGCCGTCTTCTCGGCCAATAGCTCGCTATTGGCACTGCGAAACCGTCAAAATCTGGCCTCGCCCAGCTATTTTTTCGCTTCGACTCCCTAAGTCCGACAGCCTCCTAGAACTGGGCACGCACCCCGAAGACAAAATTACGTCCCGGCAGCGGTGAGACGTCTTTCAGCACCGAGGTCGACAAACGGATGTCCTCGTTCAACAGGTTCTTGGCAAGCAGGAACCAGGTCAGGTTGTACTGGCCAAGTTGTTGGGTGTACGACAGGTTGGCGTTGAGCTGCTTGTAGGACGGCGTCGGCGTCGTCTCAAACGAGGCGAGGCGATCCTGCGCCTGCGCATGCACGATCGACGCGCCGGCGCGCCAGCCGCCATTGCGGTAACCGGCGCTCAGGCCCAGGCGCGAGGCCGGCTGCAGCGGCAGGTTGCCGCCGTTATCGAGCTTGCCGCGCGAGGTGTCGCCAAACAGCCGTCCCGACCAGCCCTGGCCGGTCTGGTTATACGTCAGCTCGGCCTCGGCGCCGCGGATGGTGGCGGGGGCCTGTTCAAAAATACGCTCGCGCAATTCCCCGCCCGGATTGCCGTCCTCGTCGACCAGCTTGCCGGTGATGTGGCCGAACACGAAGTCCTTGGCGTGGTTCTCGTAAACGTTCGCCTTCCAGCGCACCAGCCCGGTGGTCTTCTGCGCGCTCAACTCGATGTTGCGCGAGGTTTCCTTCCTGAAGTCCGGGTTGCCCACGTCAAAGGTCACGGTGGCGTCGTGCGGGCCGCCGGAATACAGCTCCTCGGCCGCAGGCGCGCGCTGCGCGACCGACACGGTGGCGCCGACGCCATAGCCGGGCTTGAAGGGCCACAGGCCGCCGACCGAGTACGAGGCGAGGTGGAACGAGCGGTCCAAGCCGGTCACCGGCTCGCGCTTGACCGACTCCAGGCGCGCACCGGCGCTCACGCGCACCGGCCCGACATCGGTCTCCTCGACCAGGAACCCGGCCGTCGAGGTCGAATGGGTGACGGGCAAGGTGTCGGGGCCGCCCTCGGCGCTCAGCGCCGAGAAGCGCGTGTTGTCGGTTTGCAGGCCCAGCGTGCCGTGCCAGCCGGCCAGCCGCTTGTGGGTCAGCTCCCAGCGCGATTCCAGCGCGTGGTTCTTGAACAGCACCAAGGGCTGGTTGTCGCCGCCCAACTCAGCGTGCTCGTAGTTGGTGTAGCCGAGCTTGAATTTGAAGGTTTCGAAGTTTTTAAACGGCGCCTTGACCATGCTGTCGATGTCGTAGCGGGTCTGTTTCTGGTCGATCTTCGAGCCTTCGTTGCTCGGAATGCCGTACAGATTATTCAGTGTGGACACCGAGGCGCCGATATGGCCCCAGTTGCCGATATACGAGCCGCCGAAGCCGGCCGCATTTTCGCGCGTGTCCGAATGCGGCAAGCGGCCCGAGGCCGAGCTGGCGTCGTCCAGCACGCGATTGCCGGGGATCTTGTAGTCGTCGGCGTGGCGCACATTGCCGTCGACATGCACGGCGATCTGGCCGAACGCGGCGTCGACCGACCCGGACAGGCTGCGCCCGCGGTCGACCGTGCCGTAGCGCGCCTCGACCTGGCCGGTCGGCTTCGGTTCCAGCACGGTCGGGATGCGCTCGTTGACGACGTTGACCAGGCCTCCGATCGCGCCCGAGCCGTACAGCAGCGCCGCCGGGCCGCGCAGGATTTCGATCTGGCGCGCGAGCGCCCCGTCGGAGGCGACCGCGTGGTCGTTCGACAGGCCGGACACGTCGGACACGCTCATGCCGTTTTCCAGCATCTTCACGCGCGGCCCTTCCAGGCCGCGGATGATGGGACGCGAGGCGCCTGCGCCGAAGGCCGAGGCTGACACGCCCAGTTCCTGCGACAGCGTCTCGCCCAGCGAACTGCCGACCTTGTCGCGCAATTCGTCGCCGGACAGGATCTTGGCCGGCGTCAGGATCTGGTCGCCCTCGGCGGTGCGGAATGGCGACGCCGTCACGACGACTTGTTGGAGGGTGGTATCGGCCGATTGGGCCTGCGCCAAGGTGGAAAGGGCGGACAGAACCGCGCCGGCGAGCAGCGTGCGTTGCAAATTCATGGGAAACCTCAAGCTGATTTTTATGTGACAGACGACACGACCGGACCGCAAACGGTCGCAGATGTGGCGTGGAAATGGGAACTACTGGCTGTCAGGCTTGAGGCGGTGCGCGGGATTGGAAAAAGCAGACGGTGCGGTTGCGGTCGGCCGGTGTCGCGGCCGGGGCCGAATACAGGAATCCGGATTCGGAAACGAAAAACGCGCGGACGGAATTGCCGACCGGGGATGCCAGCTGGGCGAAATCCAGGCATTGCGCGCAAAGTTTATCGTGGGCCGCGCCTTGCTGCGGCCTGCCGCCGCCATCGCTCTGGAGGCCGGCGGACTCGTTCGATACGTTGGCCCAGTGCGCCATGGCGTGCGTGAACGCCATCTGCTGCGACACGAGCAGCACAAGCGACAACAGCACACGAATGATCGAACGGCGATTCATACCAAATGGACTCGGACCAAATAAACGTTGAATTGCGGCATTGTAAGGCGAACCGGGAAAAACGACATTCTAGCGCACCGATCCCGGCGCGGTTATTTCGCTCCCAGCCCCAGCTTCAGCGACACCGGCTTGCCGGCGTCGGCGCCGACCTTTTCCGGAGCCGTCGCACTCATGCTGGCAGGATCGACGCCGTCCTCCCGCAAGGCCGCGACGATCGCGCCGGCGCGCTGCGCGCCGAGTTGCGTCAAGCTGTCGGCGACCAGCGGCTGGTTCTCGACCAGGCGCGCTTGCAACTTGCCATAGAAGGCGCTGGGGTCGGCCACCTGCGGCTCGCCCTGCACCAGCTTGCCCATGCGCTGCCAGAGTGCCAGTTTCTTCCGCCCGGCTGCGGCCGGCTCGGCGGGAGCCGCATCCGCATCCGCCTGCGCGGCGCCCTCGGC
>JACMLV010000181.1 GCA_014379395.1 Burkholderiaceae bacterium | reverse complement strand
TAACGACCCGACTGGCAAGTCGCTGATATTGAAGGAGGGCGGGAACGGCGCCTGGGGCGCGCTTGCCGAACTGGACACGAACGTGACGCAGTGCGCGCCGCTGGCGGCCGCCTTGCGGGCCAACTTGCGGGCCGGCCAGTTTCAGCCGATCCCGGCGCGCCTCCCGGATCTGCAAGTGGGCGGCCAGCGCGTCCGGGTCTTTGATCGGGCGTCGCGCGGCGAACCCTTCGTCTGTCCGACGGTGGCGAAGCCGTAGCGAACGGGGCGCGCTGCAATAGGAAAGCGCGTTGCCTACTGAGCCGTGCTGGAACTCAAGCCAACAGCCATTCGCCGTTTTTCTCAAGTTGGTCATGCATGGCATCTGGCGCCAAATCGAGCTCGCCGGGCCAGGTTACTACGCCGTCCACCACCATCACTTTTTGAAATTCAGACGGCTCGCGCAGATGCGAGAAGACGCCGCAGAAAAAGCTGGGCAAGAACTGAACGACGCCCTCCACCCCATCTTTAAAACGCACCGAAATCGCAAATTCACCCGCGAGTTTTATCTCTGTCACATCCCATCTCATAGTCTTACTCCAAAGGTGCAATCGGATTAGGATTTTGCATTTTTTCGCACAACAGCCAGTCATCGAGCAATTCGTCTTGATGCAACTCCGCCCAATCCAACGCCAGATTTAAGGCCCGCCGAGGTAGCTTCCCATCCGTCAAGGCCAAATTTCTGATGTCAATAATCGCCTTGTGCTCACCATACCTGACGTGAAAATGCGGCGGCGCATGGTCATTGAAAAACATCTGAATGAGCAATCCATAGAACGTGCTGATAGTCGGCATGAATTTCTCCTACCTTTCTGTTGGCACACCAAGCTAAATTATATTTGCTCGTGAGTTTTAGCCCCTAACGGTCCGATGATGAAAGCTGCGCGATGATGGCCGGGGTCAGCACGCCCGAGCGGGCCTGCTTGCCGCCGCGCGCGTCGAACCAGTAGCTGCGCGGCATTTCGCCGTGCCACTTCGGATCGACCGCATAGCGCAGCTGCTCGGCCGGCGCCGCGCCGTAGGCCCAGGCGTCGCTGGTCATGCCGAGCGCGGCGAGGCGCTGTTGCACTAGCGCCGCCGCCTGCGG
The DNA here is from genome assembly GCA_014379395.1 of Burkholderiaceae bacterium. Lineage (GTDB taxonomy): Bacteria > Pseudomonadota > Gammaproteobacteria > Burkholderiales > Burkholderiaceae_D > Janthinobacterium. The sequence continues at coordinate 4,317 of JACMLV010000181.1, read as the reverse complement.
ATCGTCCAGGCTGTCGGTCGCGAGCGTGACGATTTTGAGCTTCTTGCCCTTGCGTTTCTCCTGCGTCAGCGTCTTCAGGCTGGCCTGGCAGAATTCGCAGTCGAGCGACCATACGATCAACACGAAGGGCTGGCCCTTCTGGCCGGCGATCAGTTGGCTCAGGCTGTTGGTCTCGAACGGTGCGACGGCGACCATCTTGCCGGCCGCCCCGGCGCCGCCGGACAACAAGGTCAGCAGCAGGGCGGATGCAGCCAGTAGTTTGCGCATGATTATTTCTCCTTGAAGGCCGGCACGGTCTGCACGCCTTCGTCGCGGGTGCGCCAGATCAGGACGATGCCGGCCGGGGTGGTCAGCAGATGCGGCTGATCGGAATCGCCCTTGGTGCGCGCGAATTCGCGCTCTTGCCAGGAGGCGCCGCCGTCAAGCGAGGTCTTGCCGAGGATGGCGGTGGCCGTGCCGTCGAATTGCTTCCACGCCAACACGATCTTGCCGCCTTGCACGGCGACATCGGCGTGCTCGGCCTGCGCCGTGCCGAGCTTCATCGGCGTTTTCAGCTTGCCGGCGGCGTCGGTCCCCGCGTAGAACACGCCGCCCTCGTCGCCGACCATGTTGAACCAGACTTGATGCCGCACGCCGTCGGCGCCATACGCCAGCGACGGCCCTTGATGCGGGCAGGCATCGACCTTCCACTGGTCGAAGGTGGCGCGCGCCAGCGGCGGGTTGCGGCCGTCCGGCGCCAGTTCGAGCAGCGCGTGGTCGCGCACGTTCTGGTCGAACACGTGGCGCCACAGCGCGACCGGCTTGCCGGCGGGATTGATCGCCAGGCCGATCCGGCAGCATTCGCAGGAGTGGTCCGCTGCCTTGAAGTCGCCCTTGAAGCTGGCGCCGCCATCGTCCGACACGGCGTAGTACACGGCCGCGCCGGCGTATTTGCGCTTGGCCGCCTTGGCCGCTTCGACGTCGCGCTTGTCGATCCAGGCGACGTAGATGCGGCCGGCCGGATCGACGATGAGCGAGTCGAAACGGTGCGTGATCAGGTCGCGGTTGGCGTGCACGGTGGCCGGCGGCAGGAAGGTCTGGCCGCCATCCGGCGAGCGCACCAGGCGGATCTCCCCGGTGTAGGGCTTGGACAGCGGCTTGGTGTAGCTGATGTAGAGCGCGCCGTCCGGGCCGAAGGCCAGCTTGGGCCGGTTCTCGCCATCGGCCGAGACGGCCTCGGGCTGGCTCTGGATGCGGCGCGGCGCCGACCAACTGGCGCCGCCGTCGGCCGACATTTGCAGCGTCACGTACTGGCCGTCGGCCGCGCTTTCCTTGCCGGCGATCCAGAGGCGGCCGCGCGCGTCGACCGCCGCGCCGGTGCCCAGCTCGGCCTTCTTGGACGCCTTCACCGGTGTGTGGCTGGCGTGGCCGACGTCCTGCGCCGAGGCGGTGAACGGCGCGCCGCCGAGGGCGAACAGGCACAGCGCGGCGACGGTTCGCCGCATCTGGCTAAACGGTTTAGAAGCTCGCATGGAGTTCTCCCACAAGGCTGCGTCCGGGGTAGGGATGGGACACATAGTATTTTTTGTCGGTCAGGTTGTCGATGCCGAACGAGGCGTCAACCTGGCGCGTGAAGCGGTATTTGAACTTGGCGTCCCACACGGTATAGGACGACACGCCGCCGTAGGTGTTTCCGTTGACATCGCTGTTTTCCACCGTGCCGTACATGCGCCCCGAATAGCGCGCGCCCAGGCTGGCCGACCAATCCCGATCGCTGCGGTAGGCGGCGATCAGGTTGGCGCGCAGGCGCGGCACGCGCACCCATTGGTTGCCGACCAGCGCCGGATTGTTGGCGTTGGCCAGGATGGTCGAGCGCGAGACGGTCGCGCTGCCCGACAATTCCAGCCCGCGCAGGCCGATGTCGCTGGCGCTGGCGGCCATCTCGATGCCGCGCGTGCGCACCCGGCCGATGTTCTGGATGTTGACCACGTTGGTGAAGACGTTCTTCTGGTTCAGGATGGTGTCCTTTACGTCGTCCTCGAACAGCGACACGCGCACGTTGGCGCTGGCCGCATCGAGGTCGAAGTCGCGCTCGGCCGACAGTTCCTTGGCGAACGAACGCTCGGACTTGAGGTTCGGATCGTTCTTGACGATGGTGTTGCCCGAGATTGAACCCTGGAACAGCTCGGACACGGTCGGGAAGCGCACGCCCTTGCCGACCGACGCCTTGAGCAGCCAGTTCGCGCCCGGTTGGAACGACAGCGAGGCCTTCGGCGACCAGGCCGAGTCGGTGCGCTCGGCGTAGGGGGCCGAGGTGGTCGCGTTGTCGCGATGGCCGTCGAACGCCTTCCACGACTCGTAGCGCACGCCGGTGGTCAGGCGCCACTGTTGCGACAGTTTCCACGCGTCCTGCGCGAACAGCGCCTGCAGGCTGGTCTTGCCGAAAAAGCCGGACTGCTTCGCGCCCGCGCCGCCGTTGAGCCAGTCGGTGGTGCCGAAGGTGACGTTTTGCAGCGTGTAGCGGTTGATGTGGTAGCCGAGCGCGAGGGCGTGGGCCTCGTCCTGCTTCGGCGTGTAGCTGCTTTGCAAGTCGAGCGTCTGCCAGCCGGTGCCGCTGTTGTCGCCGTAGGTGCCGGCGCCGCCGGATGCGGCGGCCGGCGGCGTGCCGGTCGCGGTGCGCGTCAGGTCGGTGGTGATGTCGTACACGGTGCCGACCGCCGAGGCGTTCCAGCCCTGCTTGTTCTTGGACGCCAGCTTGAAGCCGAGCATGCCGTGGCCTTCCTCGGCGTTTTGCGGCGAATAGTTGCCGGACAAGTCGTACTGGGCGCCGTTGACCGCCACCGGCCCGGCGTACACCGGATTGCCGGCGGCGTCGCGCAGCAGGCTCGCGCCGTGGCGCTTGGCGTCGCTGTGCCAGTAGGTGTAGAGCAGTTCGCACGACAGCGTGGGCGAGAAGTCGTAGCCGAGCTTGAGCTTGATTTGTTCCTGGGTGTTGTTCTCGAGCGCGCCGCCGTTCGGGCCGCCGTAGTAGATCGGCTTGCCGCTCGGATCGACGCCGGCCACCGCGCCGGTCACGGGAATGGCCGCCGCGCTCGGCGTGGCGCGCGCCTGCAAGGTCACGTACTGCATCGGCTGGCTTTTGTTTTGCAGCCGGTTCAGGCCGATGCTGTAGGACCAGTCGCCGACCTTGTCGCCCAGCCACGCGCTTTCCTGATGGCCGGTGTAGTTGGCCTTGAAGCCAGCGTCGTCGAACTGCTGCGAGAATACCTGCACCCGTGCCGAGCCCTCGAACTTCTGCGGCTTCTTGGTCGTCATGACGACGGTGGTGCCGATCGAGTTGCCCGGATAGATCGCGGAAAACGGCCCGTAGAGCACGTCGACGCGGGCCAGCTCCTCCGGCGCGACGACGTTCCAGCGCGGCGCGTTGAACTGGCCGAGAAATTGCGACAGCAGGTAGCCGTCGGCGTAGACCAGCGCGCGCGGCGCCTGCAGCTCGCTGAACGAGCGCCCGCCGATGAGCGAGTTGCGGTCGCCCGCGTAGCGCTTGCGGATCGTCATGTCGGGCATGTACTTGAGCGCGTCCTCGGTGTTGACGAAGTTTTGTTCGCGCACCTGCTCGATGGTTTTGCTGGCGGTGGTGGTGGGCAGGTTCGGGTCGAGCGGGGCGCGCACGCTGGCGACGACGACCGTTTGCAGCGTTGGTTCGGCGACGCCTTGGGCAAAAGCGGCCCCGGCGGCCAGTTGGGCGATGGCGAGGGCGAGCAGGCGCGGACGTGCGCGCAGGGCTGCGGCCTTGTAGTGATTCAGGTTCATTTCCCACTCCTGTGGTCGAGATGGCGATGGCGGCCGGAGCGCGGTATGGGCGCGGCTTGGCTGCTAAGAACGGCGTTGCCGCGCGAGCGGACAAGCACCGATGGCAATCAGGATTGGGAGGGTGGGGCGCGCGAGTGGGCGCTGGCCCAGGTGAACAGCGGGCGCGGCGACTGGTAGAACAGCGCCGGGTGCGACAGCTTGGCGGTCAGGACGGGCAGGGCGAAGAAGTCGACGGCCGGCAGATGCGCCTCGCCGCCGTGGGTGTAGCAATATGGGCAATGGTCGACATGATGGGCGGCCGGGCTGGGCGCCGCCGGATTGGCTGGTTGCATGCCGTCGGCCTGGCTCATCATCTGGGAATTGGCGGTCGAGCAGATCGCGCCCTTGATGGCGCCGATCGAGTCGAGCTGGTCGTGGCCGGACGGCAGCGCATGCACCAGCACCGGCGCGAATGACGCCAGCAGGATCGCGAAACCGGCGATCCAGGCTGCAACATATCTTGTCATTCGGCTCATTTTCATGGGG
>JACMLV010000180.1 GCA_014379395.1 Burkholderiaceae bacterium | reverse complement strand
AGCTGGGCGGAACGGCCGCGCCCGGCGCCGCGCTCGACGCGGACGGCGCGCTGCAGGCGCGCCTGACGGCCGAGCGCAAGGCCAACTTCCAAGCCCAGAGCAGCAGGATCGACGAGAACCTGGCGCGCCTGCGCGCCTCGCTCGAGACCAACCGGCGCGACCAGCAGGTGCTGGCGGCGCGCCTGAAGTCGGTGCTCGAGATCGAAAGCATGCAGGAGAAACTGGTGGCGCTGCAGTACGGCGCCCGCATCCGCCTGCTCGAAGCGCAGGACAAGCGCCTCGAAGTCGAGCGCGACCAGCTGTTGACCAAGAACCGCGAGCAGGAGATCAAGCGCGAGCTGGCCGCCCTGGAGGCGGACAAGTCGGCCTTCAGCAAGGGCTGGCGCCAAAAGGCGATGGAGGACATGCTGGCCATCTCGCGCGAGCGCGACGCGATCAACGAGCAACTGCAAAAGGCCGACAAGCGCCATCAGCTGGTGAACCTGACGGCGCCGGCCGACGCGGTGGTGCTGGAGATCGCCAAGCTGTCGCCGGGCTCGATCGTGCGCGAGGCCGAAGCCTTCTTCACGCTGGTGCCGCTGGCGGCCGAGCTGGAGGCCGAAGTGCAGATCGACGCGCTCGACGTCGGCTATATCCGGCATGGCGACCTGGCCCACGTCAAGATCGACGCCTTCCCGTTCCAGCGCCACGGCGCGCTCGAGGCCAAGGTGCGCACCATCAGCGAGGACGCGTTTCGGCGCGAATCGGCGCAGGGCCAAGGACTCGACGCCTATTACCTGAGCCGCATCGGCCTGGGCCAGACGCGCCTGAAAAAAATGAGTCCGCAGGCCAGGTTGCTTCCCGGCATGACGCTGAGCGCCGAAATCGTGGTCGGCAAGCGCACCGTGATGTCGTATTTATTGTGGCCGTTGACCAAGGCGCTCGACGAATCGATCCGCGAACCCTGACGCGCGGCGCGCGCCGGCGACCGAACAGGACCGGGTTTGCCGCTCTTATTTCAGCCCGGCGGCCGGCCGGAAGCGGCATAATGCGAAGTGTTGCCTCTCGGCACAAGGTATCTGCCGGCCCTTGCGTTGCGCCGGCGCACGATGACAATCTTGAATGGAAGACGAAGACGAAATGCTCAACAATAAAACCATCCTCATCACCGGCGGCACAGGTTCGTTCGGCAAACAGTTCGTCAAAACCATCTTGGCGCGTTACCAGCCGAAGAAAGTCATCATTTATTCGCGCGACGAATTGAAGCAGTACGAGATGGCGCAGACGTTCAACGCGCCGCAGATGCGCTATTTCATCGGCGACGTGCGCGACCAGTCGCGCCTCAAGCAGGCCATGGACGGGGTCGACTATGTGATCCACGCCGCCGCGCTCAAGCACGTGCCGGTGGCCGAATACAATCCGATGGAATGCATCAAGACGAATATCTACGGCGCCGAAAACGTGATCCAAGCCGCGCTCGCGGCCGGCGTCGAACGGGTCATCGCCTTGTCGACCGACAAGGCGGCCAATCCGATCAACCTGTACGGCGCCACCAAGCTGGCCTCGGACAAGCTGTTCGTCGCCGCCAACAACATGGTCGGCACCCGCCCCACCCGTTTCGCCGTGGTGCGCTACGGCAACGTGGTCGGCTCGCGCGGCTCGGTGATCCCGTTCTTCCAGAAGCTGCTCGCCGAGGGCTGCGCCGAACTGCCCCTCACCGACGAGCGCATGACGCGCTTCTGGATCACGCTGCAGCAAGGGGTCGAGTTCGTGATCAAGAATTTCGAGCGCATGCACGGCGGCGAAATCTTCATTCCGAAGATCCCGTCGGCCACCGTCACGGCCCTGGCCGAGGCGATGGCGCCGGGCATGCCGCGCAAGATCATCGGCATCCGTCCGGGCGAGAAGCTGCATGAGATCATGTGCCCGTTCGACGACTCGCACCTGACGCTGGAATTCGACGACCACTTCGTCATCAAGCCGTCGATTTCGTTCGCCGTGCCGGCCGATTTCGCCCTCAACCGGCGCGAGGAGGTCGGCGTGCCGGTCAAGGAAGGCTTCGAATACCACTCCGGCACCAACCCGCACTTTTTGAGCGTGGCTGAAATCCGCACCCTGATCGCGGCCGGAAGCGCGGAATGATTCCATACGGCCGGCAATCGATTTCCGAGGCCGACATCGAGGCCGTGGTGGCGGTCCTGCGCTCGGACTGGATCACCCAGGGCCCCGTCATCGACCAGTTCGAGCAGGCGCTGGCCGCGTATTGCGGCGCGCGCCACGCGGTGGCGGTGTGCAACGCCACCGCCGCCCTGCACTTGGCCTGCCTGGCGCTCGGCGTCGGTCCGGGGCGGCGCGTGTGGACCGTTCCCAACACCTTCCTGGCCTCGGCCAACTGCGCGCTGTATTGCGGCGCGCAGGTCGATTTCGTCGATATCGACGATGCCACCTACAACCTGGACGTGCCGGCGCTGGCGGCCAAGCTGCGCGCCGCGCGCGAGCGGGACTGCCTGCCCGACGTGCTCATCGCGGTGCACTTCGCCGGCCAGTCGTGCGACATGGCCGGCGTCGCGGCGCTGGCGGCCGAATATGGCTTCAAGGTCATCGAGGACGCCTCGCACGCGGTCGGCGCCGATTATCTCGACGGCAAGGTGGGCAATTGCCGCCACAGCGACCTGACCGTGTTCAGCTTTCATCCGGTCAAGATCCTGACCACGGGCGAGGGCGGCATGGTGATGAGCAACCGGCCCGAGCTCGACAAGGCGCTGCGCCGGCTGCGCTCGCACGGCATGACGCGCGAGCGCGCCGAGCTGAGCTGCCCGGACCCGGAGCCCTGGTATTACGAGCAGCTCGAACTCGGTTTCAACTACCGCATCACCGACATCCAGGCCGCGCTCGGCCTGAGCCAGCTGGACCGGCTCGACGAGTTCGTCGCCCGCCGGCGCGCCATCGCCGCCCGCATACGGCGCGAACGTGCGCACCAACCACCACGAGAGCAGGAAGCAGATGGGCGCGGTAACGAAGATCCAATCGGGGTGCAGGCCGAGCACGTAGAGCTGTGCCTGTTCGGCGTACTTGAACAACAGCGTATAGCCCACGGCGATGAACACCGTGATCACGGCCGCCACTTGATAGGGCAGCGCCAACATGGTGAGCTGCTTGAAACGTTTCGGCAGCAGCTTGCTGAGCCAAAGCAGCAACCGCGTCAGGGCGCGGCCCACTTTGCGCCAGGCACTCCGCTCCACCGCTGTGGGTTTCTCGCCGATCACGGCGCAAGGCTACCGCCACATTCACGGCGATAGGGCCAGCGATGCGCCGTTGTGCGAACAAGCGGCTTCTAACAATCCTGCCTCAGTCCGCGATCATCACCCGATGCGCGCTGGCGACACCGTTCCCGGTGAATACCACATGGTACACGCCGCTCGGCAAACCGGCCGTGTCCAGATCGAAGGTGGAAGTCCCGGGCTGTTTCACGGCTGTGCGGGCGAGTTGCCCGCTGGCGTTGAACAAGCGCACCGTTGCTCCTTCGGTGAAGTTGCCGATGGTGATCGTGATGCGATCGCTGGCAGGGTTCGGGTGGATCAACACCGGGTTGGTGTCCGTGCCTTCCTCCAGCCCCAGGAATTGATGCATCTGCAAGCGGTACAGTCCCGTGGGGTTGCCCGCGTACAAATAGTCACCCGTGATCGCGACCTTGTT
>JACMLV010000179.1 GCA_014379395.1 Burkholderiaceae bacterium | reverse complement strand
CTGCGGCGTGCCGACCACGGTGAACCGCATGATGCCGGCACCGCTGCAAGAGCCGAACGCGCGCAACGAGTGCGCCTGCCGGGCCCAGGCGCTCGCGGCCATCGGCAACTTCATCGTCACGCTGGAGCCGGCCCAGGGCTAGGCGCCCGACATACCCAACACCGTCGCAGCAAAAAAGGACTGGCGCGAGCCGGGCGGCCTCGTCACGCCGAAAACATTTTTAAAACATATAAAAAGGGAAGAATCATGAACAGCATGAAGCAATTGAAGGCGCTGGCCGGACCGCTCACGGCGGCATTGGCCCTGGCCGGTTTGAGCGCCATCGGCCTGGCCGGCTGCGACTCGGCCAATGGCAAGGCGGCCGAAGCGCCGGCCGCCGGCGGGCCGCCGATCTCGGCCGCCGTGGTGGTCGAAAAGCCGGTCGCCGAAACCCAGGAATTCTCGGGCCGGCTCGAAGCGGTCGAGCGGGTCGACATCCGCTCGCGCGTCGGCGGCTTCATCACCGCGGTCAACTTCCAGCCGGGCGCCATGGTGCGCAAGGGGCAGGTGCTGTTCGTGATCGACGCGCGTCCGTTCCAGGCCGAGGCCAGCCGCGCCGAGGCGGCCGCCGCCTCGGCCAAGGCCAAGGCCGACCTGGCCCGGCTCGAACTGGCGCGCGCCGAAAAACTGTTGGCCGACAAAGCCATCGCCCAGCGCGAATTCGATGAAAAGGCCGCCAGCGTGAAGGAGCTCGACGCCAACGCGCGCGCCGCCGTCGCCACCCACGAGGCGGCCAAGCTGAACCTGTCGTTCACGCGCGTCGAGGCGCCCATCGACGGCCGCGTCAGCAAGGCCGAAATCACGGTCGGCAACCTGATCGACGCCTCCGCCATTCTGACTTCGGTGGTGTCGACCGAGCGCATCTACGCCAGCTTCGACGGCGACGAGGCGACCTACCTGCGCGTCGGCGCGCTGGCCCGCAAGAGCGCGCCGGTGACGGTGAAAGTCGGCCTGGCCAACGAGAGCGGCTTTCCGCACGAGGGCAAGCTCGAATTCGTCGACAACCAGCTCGATCCGCGAACCGGCAGCGTGCGCATGCGCGCCACCTTCGCCAACGCCGACCACGCGCTCGCGCCCGGCCTGTTCGCGCGCGTCCAGCTGGGCGGCGGAGTCGGCGCCGGCGAGCTGAAAAACGCGCTCCTGATCAGCGACCGCGCGGTCGGCACCGACCAGAATCGCAAATTCGTCTACGTCGTCGGCGCCGACGGCATGGCCGAATACCGGCCGGTGAAACTGGGTCCCGTGGCCGATGGCCTGCGCGTGGTGCGCGAAGGCTTGAAGGCCGGCGAAAAAGTGGTGGTCAACGGCTTGCAGCGCGTGCGTCCCGGCGCACCGGTGACGGCGCAGACGGTGGCGATGGACTTCGATCCGGCCGCGCCGGCCGCCGCTCCCGACGCCAAGCCTGAAGCCAAGACCGAAGCCAAGACCGAAGCCAAAGCTGGGGCCAAGGCCGACGCCAAGTCGGGCGCCGAGGCGGGCGCCGAGGCGGCTGTCAAAGTGGCCGTCAACACCAAGGAATAATCATGAACTTTTCCCGCTTCTTCATCGACAAGCCGATCTTCGCGGCGGTCTTGTCGATCATCGTTTTCGTGGCCGGCCTGCTGTCGATCTTCAAGCTGCCGATCTCGGAATATCCCGACGTGGTGCCGCCCTCGGTGGTGGTGCGCGCGCAGTACCCCGGCGCCAATCCGAAGATCATCGCCGAAACCGTCGCCGCGCCGCTCGAGGAGCAGATCAACGGCGTCGAGGGCATGCTCTACATGTCCTCGCAATCGACCTCGGACGGCTCGCTGGCGCTGACCGTCACCTTCAAGATCGGCACCAACGTCGAGCAGGCCGAGACCCAGGTGCAGAACCGGGTCCAGCGCGCCATGCCGCGCCTGCCCGAGGAGGTGCGCCAGATCGGCGTGACGACCGTGAAAAGCTCGCCCAACCTGACCATGGTGGTGCACTTGCTGTCGCCGGACGGTCGCTACGACGACCTGTACCTGCGCAACTACGCGGTGCTGAACGTGAAGGACCAGCTGGCGCGCATTCCCGGCATGGGCGAGACCAATCTGTTCGGCTCGGGCGACTACGCGATGCGGGTCTGGCTCGATCCGCAGAAGGTGGCCGCGCGCGGCCTGACCGCCAACGACGTGGTCGGCGCGATCCGCGAGCAGAACGTGCAGGTCGCCGCCGGCGTGATCGGCGCGGCGCCGTCCAAAAACAGCGAATTCCAGCTCACCGTCAACACCCAGGGCCGGCTGCAATCGGTCGAGGAGTTCGGCGACATCATCGTGCGCACCGGCGCCGACGGCGCGCTGACCCATCTGAAGGACGTGGCGCGCATCGAACTCGGCTCCAACTCCTACGCGCTGCGCTCGCTGCTCAACAATAAGTCGGCCGTCGCGATCGGCATCTTCGAGGCGCCCAACGCCAACGCGCTGCAACTGTCGACCGACGTGCGCGCCAAGATGGACGAGCTGAAAAAAGACTTCCCGCAGGGCGTCGACTACGCCGTCGTCTACGACCCCACCCAATTTGTGCGCGAATCGATCCGCGCCGTGATCCACACGCTGATCGAGGCGGTCGCGCTGGTGGTCTTGGTCGTGATCGTGTTCCTGCAAACCTGGCGCGCCTCCATCATCCCGCTGCTGGCGGTGCCGGTGTCGGTGGTCGGCACCTTCGCCGTGATGCTCGGCTTCGGCTTTTCGATCAACACGCTGTCGTTGTTCGGGCTGGTGCTCGCGATCGGCATCGTGGTCGACGACGCCATCGTGGTGGTCGAAAACGTCGAGCGCAACATCGAGATGGGCAAGACGCCGCGCGACGCGACCATCCAGGCCATGAAGGAAGTGAGCGGCCCGATCATCGCCATCGCGCTGGTGCTGTGCGCGGTGTTCGTGCCGATCGCCTTCGTGTCCGGCCTGTCGGGCCAGTTCTACCGCCAGTTCGCGCTGACCATCGCCATCTCCACCGTGATCTCGGCATTCAGCTCGCTGACGCTGGCGCCGGCCCTGGCCGCCGCGCTGCTCAAGCCGCGCGACGCGCCAAAAGACGCGCTGACGCGCCTGATGGACAAGCTGTTCGGGCGCTTCTTCGCCTGGTTCAACCGCTTCTTCAAGCGCTCCTCGCACCGCTACGAGGCGGGTGTGAAGGGCGTCCTGGGTCGCAAGTCGGCCGCCATCGGCGTCTACCTGCTGCTGGCGCTGGGCGCGGCCGTGATGTTCAAGGTGGTGCCGAACGGCTTCGTGCCGGCGCAGGACAAGCAGTATCTGGTCGGCTTCGCCCAGCTGCCCGACGCCGCCTCGCTCGAGCGCACCGAGACGGTGATCCGCCGCATGTCCGACATCGCGATGAAGATCCCCGGCGTCGAATCGTCGGTCGCCTTCCCCGGCCTGTCGATCAACGGCTTCACCAATGCGCCCAACGCCGGCATCGTGTTTACCACGCTGAAGCCGTTCGACCAGCGCACCAAGCCGGAGGAATCGGGCGCGGCGATCGCGGCCGAGATCAACAAGCGCATGGGTGCTATCCAGGACGCCTTCATCATGGTGTTCCCGCCGCCGCCGGTGAACGGCCTGGGCACCATCGGCGGCTTCAAGATGATGATCGAGGATCGCGGCAACCTGGGCTACGACGAGTTGTACAAGGCGACCCAGGCGTTGCAGATGAAAGCCTGGCAGACGCCGCAACTGGCGGGCGTGTTCTCCAGCTTCCAGATCAACGTGCCGCAGCTGTTCGCCGACGTCGACCGCGCCAAGGCCAAGCAGCTCGGCGTGCCGCTGGCGACGATTTATCAGACCCTGCAAATCAACCTCGGCTCGCTCTACGTGAACGACTTCAACCAGTTCGGCCGCACCTACCAGGTGCGGGTCCAGGCCGACGCGCCGTTCCGCTCGCAGGCCGACGACATCGCCCAGTTGAAGGTGCGCAGCGAGAAGGGCGAGATGATCCCGCTGTCGTCGCTCATGCGCGTCAAGGACAGCTATGGCCCGGACCGCGTGCAGCGCTATAACGCCTACGTGGCGGCCGACTTGAACGGCGGCGCCGCGCCCGGCGTGTCGTCCGGCCAGGCCCAGGCCGCGCTGGAGAAGATCGCCCGCGAAGTGCTGCCGAAGGGGATCTCGTACGAATGGACCGAGCTGACCTATCAGGACATCCTGTCCGGCAACACGATGGTCTACGTTTTCCCGCTGTGCGTGCTGCTGGTGTTCCTGGTGCTCGCCGCCCAGTACGAGAGCTGGACGCTGCCGCTGGCGGTGATCCTGATCGTGCCGATGTCGATCCTGTGCGCGCTGGTCGGCGTCAAGCTGACCGGCGGCGACAACAACGTGTTCACCCAGATCGCGCTGTTCGTGCTGGTCGGGCTGGCCTCGAAGAACGCGATCCTGATCGTCGAATTCGCCCGCGAACTCGAAGAGCATGGCCGCACCGTGGTGCAGGCCGCGCTGGAGGCCTGCCACCTGCGTCTGCGTCCGATCCTGATGACGTCGATCGCCTTCATCATGGGCGTGGTGCCGCTGGTGTTTTCCACCGGCGCCGGCTCCGAGATGCGCCACGCGATGGGCGTGGCGGTGTTCGCCGGCATGCTCGGCGTGACCTTTTTCGGCCTGTTCCTGACGCCCGTGTTCTACGTCCTGCTGCGCACCCTGGCGCGCCGCTTTGAGAAAAAAATCCCCGGCGTGATCGATGCGTCGAACGAAGAAAGGACTGTCTGATGCGCGCTCCTGTCATGGCCCGTCGAGTGGCCCCTTTATTGGCTCCATTATTGGCCGCGCTGCTGTTGTCCGCCTGCGCCGCGCCGGAACTGAAACAGCCGCAAATCGAAGTGCCGGCCGCCTTTAAGGAAGCGCCCGACGCGGCGCAAACGGCGGCCGACGGCACGCGCTGGAAGGCCGGCAAGCCGGCCGAGGCGCAGCCGCGCGGCCAATGGTGGCTGGCGTTCGACGACGCCGCCCTGAACCGCCTGATCGAACAGGCCGGCG
>JACMLV010000178.1 GCA_014379395.1 Burkholderiaceae bacterium | reverse complement strand
GATGTGATCGCCACGTTCGCGACGTTCTCGGGGCGCACCATCATCGCGGGTAAGGATGTCACGGGCACCGTGACCGCCAACGTGAAGGACAAGCCGTGGGACGTAGCCCTGCGCCAGGCGGCAGCCGAGCCGGCACAGCAGGGCGCCGTGGGCGGCCGTCTCGACGCCCTCGGCGATGACGTTGCGGCGGAACGCGGTGGCCAGCCCGATCACCGCCTCGACGATGGCCAGGTCGTCCGGGTCGTCGAGCATGTCGCGCACGAAGCTCTGGTCGATTTTCAACAGTTCCGCCGGCAGGTGTTTCAGGTAGGTCAAGGACGAGTAGCCGGTGCCGAAGTCGTCGAGCGCGAACGGGACGCCGAGGGCGTTGCAGGCGTGCATCACCTTCGACACCTTGGCGATGTCCTCGAGCGCGCTCGTTTCGAGGATTTCCAGTTCCAGGTCGCCGGGTTTGAGCTCCGGGTGCGCCGCCAGCAGCCTGGCCAGGCGCACCGGGAAGTCGTCCTGTTGCAACTGGCGCGCGCCGATGTTGACGCTGACGGCCATCGGGAAGCCGGCCGCGCGCCAGGCGCTCATCTGCCCGAGCGCGCGCGCCAGCACCCATTCGCCCAGGTCGACGCTGAGCGGGTCGTTTTCGATGACGGGCAGGAACTCGGCCGGCGCCAGCAGGCCGCGCTGCGGGTGGCGCCAGCGGATCAAGGCCTCGGCGCCGACCACGGCGCCGCTCTTCATGTCGACCTTGGGCTGGTAGAACAGCTCGAACTGGCCCAGGCCGAGTCCGCGCCGGATCTGCTCGACGCCCTCGTGGCGCAGCTTGGTGGCCTCGTCCTGGCTGACGTCGAACAGGTGGTAGCGGTTCTTGCCGGACTGCTTGGCCAGGTACATGGCCTGGTCGGCGTGGCGCATCAGGAGGTCGGCGTCGACCCCGTCCTGCGGGTACAACGTGACGCCGATGCTGGCCGACACCTGCAGCCGGTGCGGGCCGACCATGACCGGCTCGGCGGCCGCCGTCAAGAGGCGCGCCAGCACCGGCTCGCAGTCGCGCGGGCGCTCCAGGTCGACCAGCACGGCGACGAACTCGTCGCCGCCGATGCGGGCGATGGTGTCGCCCTCGCGCAGCGCGCCCTGCATGCGGCGCGCGGCGACGATCAACAGCTCGTCGCCGGCCTCGTGGCCGTAGCCGTCGTTGATCGCCTTGAAGCCGTCCAGGTCCAGGTAGACCACCGCCAGCGAGCCGCGCCGGCGCTGCGACTGGACGATGGCCTGGCCCAGGCGGTCGGCCAGCAGCACCCGGTTCGGCAGCCCGGTCAGGGCGTCGTAGTGGGCGATCCGTTCGAGTTGCAGCTGGTGGTCCTTGATCGGGGTGATGTCGGTGAACAGGGCGACGTAGTTCCGCACCGCGCCGGCGGCGTCGCACACGGCGCTGATGGTGATCATTTCGGCGTAGACGCTGCCGTTCTTGCGGCGGTTCCAGAGTTCGCCGCACCAGTGGCCGTGCTCGCGCAGCGCGCCCCACAGCGCCGCGTAGTAGTCGGCGCCCTGGCGGCCGGACTTGAGCATGCGCGGGTTGCGCCCCAGCACCTCCTCGCGCGGGTAGCCGGTGATGCGGCTGAAGGTGTCGTTGACTTCGACGATGGCGCCGTCGGCGCCGGTGATGACGATGCCCTCTCTAGCGTGGGTGAACACGCTGGCGGCCAGCTGCAGGCGCGCCTCGTTGCGTTTTTGCTCGGTGATGTCGCGGCTGATGCCGAAGATGCCGGTGACCTTGCCGTGCTCGTCGAACAGCGGCCATTTGTTGGTCTGCACGAAGCCGGGCGCGCCGACGCCGTCGAGGTAGGGGTCGATGCGGTTGAGCAGCGGCTGGCCGGCCGCGTAGATCGGCTGCTCCTCCTCCTCGTAGACCTGGGCCAGCTCGGGCGGGAAGACCTCCCGGTCGTGCTTGCCGATCATGTCGCGCCAGCTGGCGTGGCCGGTGATCTTGGCCATGGTCTGGCTGCAAAAGCGGAAGCGGCCGGCGGCGTCCTTGAAGTAGATGAAGTCGGGGGCCTGGTCGAGGAAGTTTTCGAAGTCGCGGTTGAACTCGGCCAGCGCGCGCTCGGCCTGCCTGCGCTCGGCCAGCTCGACTTCGAGCAGGGCGGCGGTGCGCTGCAGGCGGTCGGTCATGCAGTTGATCGAGTGCGCGACCTCGGCCAGCTCGTCGCCGCCGCCGCTGTCGAGTTTGAAGTCCGGGCGGCCGCCGGCGACGATCTTGGCGCCGGCGTGCAGGCCGGACAGGCGGGTGCGGATCAGGCGCGCGACGAAGTACAGGGTCGAGACCAGGATCAGCACCAGGATCAGCGCGCCGAGCGCGATGCTCGCCACTAGGCGAGCGTAGGCGCGCTCGACGCGCGCGGTGGCCGAGGCGTGCAGGTCGTTGATGGTGTCGTGGATCACGCTGCTCTTCACGAGCAGCTGGCTCAGCAGGCGCTTGTCGAACTCCTCGGCGATGGCGCGCTCGGCGCCGGCGGCGCGCGCGCCGCCGCCGGCGTCGACGATGCGGCG
>JACMLV010000177.1 GCA_014379395.1 Burkholderiaceae bacterium | reverse complement strand
GCCGCGGCGGCCAGGGCATCGACGCGCCCACGCCCAGCGCCGTCAACGGCAGCGATGTGTTGGCCCTGCGCTATTCCGGCTCCGGCGCCGGGCCGGGCGGCGACGGTTCCGTGATCAATTGCGCCGGCTTCGGGGTGGCCAGGGCGGCCTCGGAGGCCGAGCGCGGCTGGAGCATTTTCTATGTCGCCACCAATGCCTCGGGCGACGCCGAGTTGCGCTGCAAATACCGGGGCGCGAACAGTTGGGGCAACGAGGCCATCGTCGGCGGCGTCGACAGCTTCCAGGTTTTGTACGGGCTCGACACCGACGAGCCCGGCGACGGCGTGGCGAACCGCTATCTGAACGCGAGCGCGCTCAACGCCCTAGACGACGCGCTGGTTCTGGCCGGGGCCGACGCCGCCGCGCTGGCGCGCGACAGGCAAATCCGCACCCACTGGAAGCGGGTGGTCAGCCTCAAGGTCGCGCTGCTGTTGCACGGCGAGCGCGCATCGAAGGCAAACGGCGCGCCGGAGCGCTTCGACTTGTTCGGCCAGCCTTACGCCGACGCCTACGCGGGCAGCGATGCGGGCGTGCGCATCGACGAGGCGCGGCTGCCCCCGGAGCTGCGCGGCCGGGCGCGCCAACTGCTGACCTGGACGATCTTGCTGCGCAACCGCTCATGACGCTTGCCACAAAGACGCTTGCCACAAAAACGCGGCGGCGGGAATCGGGCGCGGTGCTGTTGATCGCGCTGTGCCTGCTGATCGTGATTTTGCTGCTGGGCGCGGCGGCCGCGCAATTGGCTTTGCAGGGCGAGCGGACGGCGCGCGGCGAGCGCGACCGGCAGATGGCGTTTCAGGCGGCTGAGGAGGCGTTGATGGATGCGGAAAACGATATCGAAGGCGGCCCGGCCGCGCCCGGGCGCAGCGCGACGTTCGCGCCGGACAGCGCGCAGGGCTTTGTGAGCGGCTGCGGAACCGGCGCCGATCTGGGTTTGTGCCTGGGCGCCGGCGAGGGCGAGCCGCCGGTCTGGCAGAGCGTCGACTTGGCCGATGCGGCACCGGAGACGGCGCGCTCGGTGCCTTACGGCGCGTTCACCGGCGCGGCGATGCCGACCGGCGAGGGCTTGCTGCCGTTCCGGCGCCCGCGCTACATCATCGAGCTGCTGCCCTTTGCGCAGGAGGGCGAAGCGGCCGCGGATGCGGCGCCGCGGTATCTGTACCGCGTCACCGCGATCGGCTTTGGCGCGCGCGACGGCACGCAGGTGGTTTTGCAGAGCATTTATCGCAAGCGGCCGCAGGGAGGCGACAAGTGAGACCCTTTCCGTTGAAACCTTTGCTGTTCGCCCTCGGGCTGGCGGCTTGCTTGCCGGCGCAGGGCGCGGCCTGCGGCGCTTCGGGGCGCCCGCCCGTTGGCCTGCTGGTGGAAACCGCCGATGGCGGCGCGCTGTTCCAGTCCGATTCAGGCGCGGCGGCGTCAGGCGCCGGGCTGGTGCGGCGGGCGCTGGGCGTGCGCGCCGACGGGC
>JACMLV010000176.1 GCA_014379395.1 Burkholderiaceae bacterium | reverse complement strand
TTTATAATTACAAATTATAATCATTCGCATTTGCGTCCAGCGCCAACCTTCTGTTTCATTCTTTTCACACGACCATGTTCCACAAACTTCGATTGGCTGGCATCGTGCTCACAGCCTCGCTAGCCGCGTGTGGCGGCTCGGACTCTGCCGGGCAACCGGCGGCCAGTACCGGATTAAATCAGGCCGCCCTGCTGGGCCAGAAAATCTTCAGCGACCAGTCGCTGTCTGCATCGGGCAAGCAATCGTGCGCCAGCTGCCACGACCCGGCCTTCGGCCACGCCCAGAACAACGGCGAGCCGGTCCAGTTCGGCGGCCCGAACGGCGACGCGCAGGGCTTCCGCGCCGCGCCCTCGCTGCGCTACCGCAACGAGGTGCCGGTGTTCGCCTTCGACAAGGAAGGCACGCCGATCGGCGGCCAGACCCGCGACGGCCGCGCCCCATCGCTCGCCGCCCAGGCCGCCGTGCCCTTCGTCGCGCCGCACGAAATGGCCAACACCAAGGAGGCCATCGTCGCCGCGATCAAGGCCGGCCCCTACGCCGCCCAGTTCAGGCAGGCGTTCGGCGCCGCCATCTTCGACGACGTCGAACAGGCCTTCGCCCGCGTCACCTTCGCCGTCCAGCAATACCAGCTCGAAGACCCGCAATTCCACCCGTTCGACTCGAAATACGACCTGTTCCTGGCCGGCAAGGCGAGCCTGGGCGAGGCCGAACTGCGCGGCCTGGCCTTGTTCAACCGTCCCGACAAGGGCAACTGCGCGGCCTGCCACACCAGCGCCCGCGGCGCCAACGGCGCGGCGCCGCTGTTCACCGACTTCAGCTTCGACAACCTCGGCGTGCCGCGCAACGCCGCCATCAAGGCCACCGCCAACCCGGCCTACTTCGACCTGGGCCTGTGCGGCCCGGACCGGCTCGACCTGGCCGTCCGCCTCGACCTGTGCGGCGCCTTCCAGGTGCCGACCCTGCGCAACGTGGCGACCCGCAAGGTGTTCTTCCATAACGGATCGTTCAACCAGCTGAGCGAAGTGGTGCGCTTCTATGTGCAGCGCGACACCAATCCGGGCGACTGGTATCCGACAGTCGGCGGCGTGGTGGAGAAATACAACGACCTGCCGGCGGCCTACCGCGGCAACGTCAACACCAGCGAGGCGCCCTACGACCGCCGCCTCGGCGAGCAGCCGGCGCTGTCTTCCGCCGAGATCGCCGACGTGGTGGCCTTCCTGCGCACCCTGACCGACGCCGATTTGAGCAATCCTTAAACTCTGACCTTTAGAAAGATCGCCATGACCATGAGCAAAAACCTGATCGCCGCGGCCGTCGCGGCCGCCTTCCTGGGCGCCCCGCTGTCGGCGATCGCCGGCGAAGCCGAGCTGCTGCAAAAGATCGAAAAGCTGGCCGCCGAGCTGCAACAGCTGAAGGCCGAGCTAAGCGCCGGCGCCAAGAAGACCGAGGCGGTCGAGCAGCGCCAGCAACAGCTGAGCGCCGCCGTCGCCGCCGCGCCGGCCGGCAACGCCGGGGTCGGCCCGAACACGGTGCTGACCGGCTATGGCGAGGTCAATTACAACCGTCCGCGGCATGACACCAGCGCCGCCCAGACCGACGTGCGCCGCGTGGTGATCGGCGTCCAGCACCGCTTCGACGACAAGACCAAGGTGGTCGGCGAATTCGAGTGGGAGCACGCCGTCACCTCGGCCGACGACGCCGGCGAGGCCGCCGTCGAGCAGGTCTACGTCGAGCGCCAGTTCGACAACGGCCTGCGCGGCAAGGCCGGCCTGTTCCTGATGCCGGTCGGCCTGCTCAACGCCAACCACGAGCCGACCGCCTTCTACGGCGTCGAGCGCAACTTCGTCGAGACGGCGATCATCCCGACCACCTGGCGCGAAGCCGGCGTCGGCCTGTCGGGCGAGTTCGGCAACGGCTTCAGCTGGGACGCCGGCATCACCACCGGCTTCGACCTGTCCAAATGGGACCCGGCCTCGACCGAAGGGCGCGACGAGTCGCCGCTCGGCAGCGTGCACCAGGAGGGCATGCTGGCCAAGTCGCGCAACCTGAGCGCGCACGGCGCGCTGAACTGGCGCGGCGTGCCCGGCCTGCTGCTGGGCGGCTCGCTCTTCACCGGCAAGGCCGGCCACAAGACCCCGGGCATGAGCGAACTCGACGATTCGCGCATCGCGGTCTACGACCTGCACGCGCGCTACACGCCGGGCCTGTGGGACCTGTCGGCGCTGTACGCGCGCGGCACCATCAGCCACACCGAGCGGTTCAACCTGCTCAACACCGGCGCGCCCGGCCCGATCCCGAAGGCCTTCGCCGGCTGGTACGCGCAAGCGGCGTATCAACTGCTCAAATCGGGCGACTACACCCTCAGCCCGTTCGTGCGCTATGAGCAGTTCAACACCGCCAAGAGCTTCGCCGGCGTCGCGCCGGGCACCGGCGTGGCCACCGGCCCGGACGAGAAAGTGACCACCGTCGGCGCCAACCTGCGCATCGGCGAGGGCGTCGTCGTCAAGGCCGACTACCAGAAGTTCCGCGAAAACAACTTGCGCGACCGCCTGAACCTGGGCGTCGGCTTCTCGTACTAAGGGGAGGCGGCGATGCGCTACCTGTATTTGCCGCTGCTGGCCGCCGGCGTCGTCCATGCGCCGGCGTTCGCCACGCAGTACCTGAACGTCGAGCAGGCGCAGCGCGTGATGTTCCAGGACGCGACCGCCTTCCGCGAGCAAAATGTTTCGCTGACGCTGGCGCAGATGCGGCAGGTCGAAAAGCTGGCCGGCCTGCCGGCCCGCTCGGTGAACTGGCGCGTGTTCGGCGCCTACAAGGGCGAGGCGCTGCTCGGCTATGTCGTGCTCGACGACGTGATCGGCAAATTCGAGCTGATCTCGTACGCGGTGGCCTTGAGCCCGGACGCCACGGTGCGCCAGATCGAAATCCTGGCCTACCGCGAAAGCCACGGCGGCGAAATCCGCAACCCGGCCTGGCGCCGCCAGTTCGTCGGCAAGCAGGCGCAGACCGGCCTGGCGTTGAGCGACGGCATCGCCAACATCAGCGGCGCGACCCTGTCGGCCAGCCACGTCACCGACGGCGTGCGGCGCATCGCCGCGATCGGCCAGGTGGCCTTGAAAAAATGATGCGGCGCGCCCAGCCCTGGTTGGGCACGCTGGTCGACATCGCGGCCGACGGCGCCCTGCCCGACGCCGCGCTGGCCGACGCCATCACGCGGGCCTTCCACGCGGTCGCGCTGGTGCAGCGGCTGATGAGTTTCCACGACCCCGACAGCGACGTCTCGCGCCTGAACCGCGCACGGCCCGGCGACGCGCTCGCCGTGCATCCCCACACCTTCCACGTGCTGCAACTGGCGCAGGCCGTCGCGCACGCCTCAAGCGGCACGTTCAACATCGCCTGCGCGCCGCGCCTGGTGGCCTGGGACTGCCTGCCGGCGCCCACAGACACCGTGCCGGCCTATGAACCGGGCCTGGAAGTGCTGCGCTGCGAAGCCGGCGGCGCGGTGCGCAAGATGGCGCCCGGCTGGATCGACCTGAGCGGCATCGCCAAGGGCTACGCAGTCGACCTGGCGATCGGCGCGTTGATGAATGCCGGCGCGACGAGCGCCTGCGTCAACGCCGGCGGCGACCTGCGCGTGTTCGGCGCGGACGCGGTGCCGGTGGCGATCCGCGATCCGCGCAACCCGTACAACCTGCGTCAAGGCGGCGCCACCGTCCCGCTGCAAAACGAGGCGATGGCCACCTCGGCGGGCTATTTTTCGATGAAGGAATGGGACGGCGGCCGGGTCTGCGCGCTGATCGACGGCCGCAGCGGCCTGCCGCTGCAAGGCAAGGCCAGCGTCTCGGTGCGCGCGCCCCGCTGCGCGTTGGCCGACGCGCTCACCAAAGTGATCGCCGCCAGCGGCGACGCGCGGCACCCGGCATTGGCGGAATTCGGCGCCACCGCCCTTATAATCTGACGATGCCCAACTCCACCCACGCCGCGGCCCACGCGCGCGATCATATCAATTTACGTCTCGAACGCTGGCACCGGCACAGCGTCTTCCTCACCAGCGCGCTGCTCATGGCGAGCGGCGTCGCCTGGCTGATCGCGCGCCACTTCCTGCGCACGGCCGGCGAATTCGGCGAAACCATCCACCCGTCAGAGCCGTGGGCCATGAAGCTGCACGGCGGCGCCACCATGGCGATGCTGTTTTTCCTCGGCAGCCTGATGAACGGCCACATCCGGCGCGCGCTGCACGGCAGCCGCAACCGCATTTCCGGCTGGGCCATGATGATCACCCTGTCGGTGCTGACCTTCACCGGCTTCGGCCTGTATTACCTGGCCGGCGAAAGCGACCGGCCGCTCTGGTCGGCCGCGCACTGGATCGTCGGCCTGGCGCTCGGACTGCTGTTCGCGCTGCACGTCGTGCTTGGCCGGCGCAGCCGGCCGGCGCGGCGCGCCAGCGCCGCCTGAACAATCAGACAGTGTGGCGCAGTTCGTAGGGTGGGCGGGGCCGCTCGCCAGGCGTGATTCACTCCGATCAGAACGCGTGGCGCAGGCCCAGATTGGTGGCCTTGTCGCCGCTGCCCGCCTCGGTGGCGTTGCCCACCGTGTAGCCGGCACCGTTCTTGTTGCGGATCTTGGCGAACGACGCGTACACGCTGCTGCGCTTGGACAGGGCCAGCGAGTAGCCGATCGCCCACTGCGTCGCATCCTGGTTGAACTGCTTGTCGTCCTTGCGGATATACGACGCCAGCACGGTGCCGCTGGCGCCGACCGGAACCGTCGCGCCCAGCAGCAAGTCGGTGCTGTCGGTGCTGGCCTTCGGCGCCACCGCGTAGCCGAACGCGTTGCTGGTGTTGGCCAGCGCGCCGCTGTTGAACCCCTTATCCCAGCCGTAGGCGAAGAACGCCTTGGCCACCTTGAAATCGTAGTTCGCCGCCAGCAGCGTGTTGCGCCCGGCGTCGCGGGTGACCGCCGGCGTCGCGCCGACCGCCGCCACATCGTTGTTCAAGCGGCTGTACGCCAGACGCACATTGAGCGGCCCGTTCGCCAGCGTCAGCGCCGCGCCGATCTGGGAGCCGGCCTTGCTGTCGCCGGCCTGCTCGCCGAAGCTGTAGGCCAGTTCGCCCGACACGCCGTTCAGCACCGGCGAGGCGTACAGAATGGTGTTGCTGGTGCGGGTGTTCAACTTCGACGGCAGCAGGTTCTTCGCGCTGCCCGAGTAGCCGGCCGCGAACGGATCGGCCACTTGCGTCAAGGTGTTGTACCACGGCGAATACTGACGGCCCAGCGTCAGCGAACCGGCGCTTTTGCTCTTGACGCCCACAAACGACTGGCGGTTGAACAGCGAACCGGCCACGTCCGATTCGCCGGTGTCGGTTTTAAAGCCCGACTCCAGCACGAACACCGCCGCCAGGCCGTCGCCCAGCTCTTCCGTGCCGCGAAAACCCAGGCGCGAGGTCGAGCCGACGCCGCTGGTGATCTTGGTCGCCGCGCCGGTCTTGCCGCCGCGTTCGTTGACCAGGCCGGCGTCGACGATGCCGTAGATCGTCACGCTCGATTGGGCGTGCGCCAGGTTGCCGGCTGCTGCCAGAACGGCCAGGGCGATGAGAGTCTTTTTCATGGGTGTTTTCCTTTTTTATTGAATGTCGAGGGGCCGGATGCGGCTTCTGGGCTACGAGAATACGGATTGCGTGCTATTCGGCAAACGAATAAAAACGCGCTTTCTTATCCGGAAATTCTCTAAGCCATATCGGTGCGGCTCAGGCGCGCGATGTTTAACGCCAATCGAAATATAATTGTCTATATAGCGCAGGGCAAACTAAGCCGTACCAGCGATCAATAATGCAAGGCGCGTGCCAACTTGGGAAATCACATGTTGCGTTACGGCGGCGGGGAGATCAGATGAGCGCTATGCCATGCTGGCTATAGCGAAGAAAATTAAGGAGGTGAACAACAAAAAAATAGGGTGGTACTTTTGTGCCAACCCTACGATTTTTGGGCTTGCCAGCGCTATTTGCCGCAGCCGATTTATTTGCCGACGCCCAGCACCACCGAGCCCGCTTTGAACAACGCGGTGGCGGTGCCGCCCTCCTTCAAGCCGAGTTCCTGCGCGGCGTCGTTGGTGATCACCGAGTAGACCTCGCTGCCGCCGGCGAGCTGAATAACAACCTCGGCATTGACCGCACCCCTCACCAGCCGGGTCACCGTGCCGCTCAGGCGGTTGCGGGCGCTGAAGGCGAGCGCGCCATCGTCGGCCAGGATCATCACGCACGGCGCCTTGATCAGCGCGACCACGCTCTTGCCAAGTTCCAGCCCGAGCGCCTCGACGCTGCCCTGGGTCACCACGGCGACGATCTTGTCGCCGCCGGCGGTGCTCAATTCCACTTCGGCGTTGACCTGGCCGGACTTCAAGGCGGTG
This sequence comes from Burkholderiaceae bacterium, assembly GCA_014379395.1. Lineage (GTDB taxonomy): Bacteria > Pseudomonadota > Gammaproteobacteria > Burkholderiales > Burkholderiaceae_D > Janthinobacterium. The sequence goes on along the minus strand of JACMLV010000176.1, from coordinate 10,806 downwards.
ATTTTTCCTTCGAATTGATTGCGCGCACTGATCTTCATGGGATTTCCTTTTTGATGGGTTTGCGACAAACCGCTGTCGCGATTGTTATATACCTGACGGCATAACGCTCGATCTTTAGGCGTTACGTCCGGGCTAAATCAGTATCGTTTACACCGCTGTATATAGGCAACAACAGCGTCGAAATAAAGTGTCGCCGCCGCTGGCATATTTTTCGCTATATCCAATGCTATACAATGCATAATCTGAAACGGCAAACGACACCCATCACACCGACCAGACAGAGGAGCCATATGGACCAGAACACCCGCCAGCCGCGCCTGTTCGGCAAGCTTGAAGTGAGCACCGAATTCGGCCTGTTCCTGGGCGACACCCGCATCCGCCTGCTGCAAGAGATCGACCGCCACGGCTCGATCTCGCAGGCGGCCAAGCATGTGCCGATGTCGTACAAGGCGGCCTGGGACGCGGTCGACGCGATGAACAACCTGGCGGAGTCGCCGCTGCTCGACCGCACCACCGGCGGCAAGCACGGCGGCGGCACCCGGCTCACCGACTACGGCCGGCGCGTGATCCACCTGTACCAGGCGCTGTCGGAACAATATCAAAGCAGCCTCGACAAGCTGGCCGAGCGGGTGCGCGAACTCGGCGGCGACGACATCGGCGAGCTGCAAGGACTATTAAGGAGAATGTCGATGAAAACCAGCGCCCGCAACCAATTCGTCGGCACCGTCACCGGCCTGCGCGAAGGCGTGGTCGATTTCGAGGTGCGCCTGCGCATCGGCGCCGAGAACCAGATCGTCGCCGTCATCACCGGCGACTCGGCCGAAAGCCTCGACCTGCGCATCGGCAGCGAGGTGCACGCCTTCGTCAAATCGTCGTCGGTGCTGCTGCTGACCGACCCGGACGCGCGCACCTCGGCCCGCAACCACCTGTGGGGCACGGTCAGCAAGATCCACCACAGCCCGGTCAATTCTCAGGTGACGCTGCAACTGACCGACGGCAAGACGGTGACGGCCGTGATCACCCACGAGAGCGCCGACAACCTGGAGCTGGTCGAGGGCTCCCACGCCTGCGCCGTCTTCAAGGCGTCCAGCGTCATCCTCGCCACCTTCAACTGAATCCTTTCAAACCTGCACCGGAGAATTCGAACATGCCTTCCCTCACCTTCAAACATGGCGCCGCCGCCTGCCTGCTGGCCACCCTCGCCTCCGGCGCGCTGGCCGACGACGTCCAGGTCGCCGTGGCCGCCAACTTCCTCGGCACGATGCAAAAGCTGGCGCCCGTGTTCGAGCGCGAGAGCGGCCACAAGGTCGTGATGGTGTCCGGCTCGACCGGCAAGTTCTACGCTCAAATCAAGAACGGCGCGCCGTTCGAGATCCTGCTCGCCGCCGACGACGAAACGCCGGAGCGGCTCGACAACGAGGGCGCGGCGGTCGAAGGCATGCGCTTCACCTACGCGGTCGGCAAACTGGTGCTGTGGAGCGCCCAGCCGGGCTACGTCGACCAGCAGGCGCTGGTGCTGCGCAAAAACGGCTTCCAGCACCTGGCGCTGGCCAATCCGAAGACCGCGCCCTACGGCGCGGCGGCGGTGGCGACCATGAAGCAGCTCGGCCTGCACGAGCAGCTCGCGCCCAAGCTGGTGCAGGGCGAGAGCATCGCCCAGGCGTATCAGTTCATCGGCAGCGGCAACGCCGAACTGGGTTTCGTGGCGCTGTCGCAGGTGTGGAAGGACGGCAAAATCGCCGAGGGTTCGGGCTGGATCGTGCCGGCCAAGCTGCACCAGCCGATCCGCCAGGACGCGGTGCTGCTCAAGGCCGGCTCGGGCAAGCCGGGCGCCGCGGCCCTGCTGCTGTTCCTGCGCAGCGAGAAGGCGAAAACCATCATCAAGTCGTTCGGCTACGACTTGCAATAAGCGCCGACCAACGGCGCTCAATGAGAGCTAAACGATGACATTCTCGCTCGACGCGGCCGACCTGTCGGCGATCCGCCTGACGGCCGAACTGGCCACCATCACGACGGTGCTGCTGATGCTGATCGGCACCCCGATGGCGTGGTGGCTGACGCGCACCCGCTCGCGCCTGAAGGGCGTGATCGGCGCCTGCGTCGCGCTGCCGCTGGTGCTGCCGCCGTCGGTGCTCGGCTTCTACCTGCTGATCACGCTCGGCCCCAACGGCCCGCTCGGCAAGCTGACCCAGACGCTCGGCCTGGGCGTGCTGCCGTTCACCTTTCCCGGCCTGGTGCTGGCCTCGGTGTTCTACTCGCTGCCGTTCGTCGTCCAGCCCCTGCAGCAAGCGTTCGAGGCGATCGGCCCGCGTCCGCTGGAGGCGGCGGCGACGCTGCGCGCGAGCGCCTGGGACACCTTCTTTTCGGTGGTGCTGCCGATGGCGCGGCCCGGCTTCGTCACGGCGGCGATCCTCGGCTTCGCCCACACGGTCGGCGAATTCGGCGTCGTGCTGATGATCGGCGGGAACATCCCCGGCAAAACCCAGGTCATGTCGGTGCGCATCTACGACCATGTCGAGGCGGTCGAATACGCGTCCGCCCACTGGCTCGCCGGCGGCATGCTGGCGTTCTCCTTCGTCGTGCTGCTCGCGCTCTACACCCAGAATCCGCAGCGCCACGCGGGAGAGCCGAAATGAGCGTGCGCGCGAAATTCACTAAACAGTTTAGCGGCTTTACCCTGGACGCCGTGCTGGAGTTGCCGGGCAAGGGCGTCTCGGCCATCTTCGGCGACTCCGGCTCCGGCAAGACCACCCTGCTGCGCTGCGTGGCCGGGCTCGAGCGCGCCGACAGCGGCTTTTTGGAGGTCAACGGCGCGCTCTGGCAGGACGACGCGCGCGGCGTCTTCGTACCGACGCACAAGCGCGCGCTCGGCATGGTGTTCCAGGAGTCGAGCCTGTTTCCGCATCTGTCGGTGCGGGCCAACCTGGAGTTCGGCTGGAAACGGGTCGCGCCGGCGCAGCGCCAGGTCGCCTTCGACGAGGCGGTCGCTCTGCTCGACATCGGCCACCTGCTGGAGCGCATGCCGGCCAACCTGTCGGGCGGCGAACGGCAGCGCGCGGCGATCGTGCGCGCGCTGCTGACCAGCCCCGCGCTGCTGCTGATGGACGAGCCGCTGGCGTCCCTCGACAGCCGGCGCAAGCAGGAGATCCTGCCCTACCTGGAGCGGCTGCACGACGAGCTGGCGATCCCGGTGCTGTACGTGAGCCACTCGTCGAACGAGGTGGCGCGCCTGGCCGACATGCTGGTGCTGCTCGAACGCGGCAAGGTGGCCGCCGCCGCGCCGCTCGAGCAGCTGCTGCCGCGCCTGGATCTGCCGTTCGCGCACAGCGCCGAGGCCAGCGTCGTGATTCCCGCCACCGTCGCCGCGCACGACGACGGGTACGGCCTGTCGCGGGTCGAATTCGACGGCGGCGCGTTCTGGGTCGGACAGGTCGCCCGCCCGCTTGGTTCGCGCGTGCGCGTCAACGTGGCGGCGCGCGACGTCAGCATCGCGCTCGCGCGGCCGCACGATTCGAGCATCCTCAATAGCGTGGCGGTGAAGGTGGTCGCCATCGACCACGACCAGAGCAATTCTTCGCTGATCCAACTGGCCACCGGCAACGGCGAGACCCGTCTGCTGGCGCGCGTGATGCGCAAGTCTGCGGTCGAACTCGGCCTGGCGCCCGGGATGGCGGTGCATGCGCAGGTCAAGGGCGTGGCGCTGCTGAAGTAAGTGAGCACTGCGGTCGAAAAAAAACCCGCAAAGTGCGGGTTTTTTTGGCTCGGGCGGCGGCTTATTTGCCGCCGCGGCCGGCGTTGATCAGGTAGTTCTGCATGGTCGATTCGGCCACCGACGCCCACTGGTTCTGATCCTGGCGGAAGCGCTTCCACGGCTCGTAGATTTTTTTGAACTTGGCGTTCTTGGCCGCTTCCTCGTTCATCACGTCGGTCGCCGCCTTGTAGCAGGCGTCCATCATGTCTTTCGGGAAGGTGCGCAGCTTGACGCCGTTTTTGAGCAGACGCGCCAGCGCGGCCGGATTGCGGGCGTCGTATTCGGCCTGCATCACCACGTGCGCCTCGTACGAAGCCGCCTCGATCGCCGCCTGGTATTCCTTGGGCAGCTTTTCCCATTCCTTGATGTTGACATAGAACGTGAACGAGGCGCCCGCCTCCCACCAGCCCGGCGCGTAGTAGTACGGCGCGACCTTGTAGAAGCCGAGCTTTTCGTCATCGTACGGGCCGACCCACTCGGCCGCGTCGATGGTGCCTTTTTCCAGCGCCGGGTAGATGTCGCCGCCGGCCAGCTGCTGCGGCACCAGGCCGAGGCGTTCCATCACGCGCCCGGCGAAGCCGCCGACGCGCATCTTGGTGCCCTTCAGGTCGGCCACCGTTTTGACTTCCTTGCGGAACCAGCCGCCCATCTGGGTGCCGGAATTGCCGCCCAGGAAGTTGATGACGCCGTAGCCCTTGAAGAATTCGCGTGTCAGCTCGCGCCCGCCGCCCTGGTCGAACCAGGCCGTGTGCTGGCGCGAGGTCAGGCCGAACGGCACCGCGCAGTCGAAGGCGAAGGTGGCGTCCTTGCCGAAGTAGTAGTAGGAGGCGCTGTGGCCGATCTCGACCGTGCCGGCCTGGACCGCGTCGAGCACCTGCAGGCCCGGCACGATCTCGCCGGCCGCGAAGGCGCGGATGGTGAACTTGCCGCCGGTCAGTTGCGACACGCGCTTGATGAAGGTGTCGGACGCGCCGTAGATCGTGTCGAGCGACTTGGGAAAGCTCGACGCCAGACGCCAGTTAATCGTCGGCAGGGATTGCGCCAGCGCCGGGGCCGCCACCGCGCCGACCGTTGCGCCAACGGCCGCTTTTTTCAAAAATGAACGACGTTCCATCATGGTTTTGTGTCTCCCTAGTGGGTTTTTTTGCGCGTCGCGAAGGGCTCGTGACGGCTGGAGTGGCGCCGCGCGTTCACGTAGAATGCGCCGCGTCAAGCTGTGTGCTGGGGAGACAGTGTAGGGGTGGCGCGGCGTGCTGGCAACGACTAAATATGCGGCATCGCAGCACGCCGGACGGGAGGAAAATCAGCCGCCGGCGACGACCATTTTTTCGATCAGGATGGAGCCGGTGTGCTTGGTGCCGCGCGCCAGCACGTCGGCGCCGATGGCGACGATCTGGGACAGCATCTCCTTCATGTTGCCGGCGATCGTGATCTCCTCGACCGGGTACTGGATGATGCCGTTTTCGACCCAGAAACCGGACGCGCCGCGCGAGTAGTCGCCGGTGACGTAGTTGGTGCCCTGCCCCATCAGTTCGGTCACCAGGAGGCCGGTGTCCATCTTCTTGAGCATGGCGGCGAAGTCGTCGCCGCGCTTGGTTTTGCTCGACGTGATCGACAGGTTGTGCGAGCCGCCGGCGTTGCCGGTGGTTTGCATGCCGAGCTTGCGCGCCGAGTAGGTCGACAGGAAGTAGCCCTGCACCACGCCGTTCTTGACGACGTCGCGGCGCTGGGTCTTGACGCCCTCCTCGTCGAACGGGGCCGAGCCGATGCCGCCGACGACGTGCGGATCTTCGACGATCTGGATGTGCGAAGGGAACACGGCTTTGCCGAGCGAATCGATCAGGAAGCTCGACTTGCGGTACAGCGCGCCGCCCGAGGTGGCCTGGACGAACGCGCCCAACAGGCCGGCCGCCAGCGGCGCCTCGAACAGCACCGGGCAGGTGCGGGTGTCGAGCTTGCGCGCATTCAGGCGCGCCAGCGCGCGCTCGGCGGCGTAGCGCCCGACCGCCTCCGGCGCGGCCATCTTGCGCGGGTCGCGCACCGAGCTGTACCAGTCGTCGCGCTGCATCTTGGCGCCCTTGCCGGCGATCGGCGCGACCGACAGCGTGTGGCGCGAAAACGGATAGCCGCCGATGAAGCCGCGCGAATTGGCGGCCACGAAGTGCGATTGCTGCACGTGCACGCTGGCGCCCTCGCTGTTGGTCACGCGCGGATCGACCGCGAAGGCGGCCGCCTCGGCCCGCTTGGCCAGCTCGACCGCCTCTTCCGGCGCGATCAGCCACGGATAGAACAGCTTCAAGTCGCGCGGCGCCATCTCCAGCATGTCGGCCTCGGCCAGGCCGGCGCAGTCGTCCTCGGCGGTGAAGCAGGCGATGTTGTAGGCCGCCTCGACGGTGGCGCGCAGGGCCGCCGGCGAGAAGTCGGAGGTGCTGGCGTTGCCGCGCTTTTGGCCGATGAAGACCGTCACGCCCATGCCCTTGTCCTTGTTCTGCTCGATCGTTTCGATCTTGCCCTTGCGCACCGAGACCGACAATCCACCGCCTTCGCTGATCTCGACGGCGGCGTCGGTGCCGCCCTTTTCGCGGGCGAAGCCCAGCACGTCGCGCGCCAGCTGCTTGAGCTGATCCTGGGTGTGGAAAAATACGGAGTCGTTCATAGGTGTTTTCTTCGGGCTGACCATGTAAACGGTTATGATAGCAGTCGTTTACAGTTTACAGGCGCGGCCCTTGGCCGAACCTACAGTTATCATGCCAAATCCAAACCGGGGAGCCTGCGGCTTCCAATCCTCCGAATTCGAGCAGGAATACGAGCGTCCGTCGAAATCGGAACTCAAGCGCCACATGACCGTCCTGCAAAAGCTGGGCGAGGAGCTGGTGGCCGAAGCGCGCGACCGCGTCAAGCGCGTGCCGATGCCGGAGGACGTGCGCGACGCCATCCTCGAATGCCAGCTGATCAAGGACCATGAAGGCCGCCGCCGCCAGCTGCAATACGTCGGCAAGAAAATGCGCTCCCTCGACGAGGAGGAAGTGGCCGCGATCCAGCGCACCATCGACAGCTGGAAGGGCTTGTCCAAGGCCGACACCGCCGCCATGCACGCGCTCGAACGGCGCCGCGACAAGCTGCTCACCGACGACAAGGCGCTCACCACGCTGCTGTCGGAGAACCCGGAACTGGACGTGCAGCAGCTGCGCACCCTGATCCGCAACGCGCGCAAGGAGCAGGCCGAGAACAAGCCGCCGAAGGCCTACCGCGAGATCTTCCAGATCCTCAAGCAGGTCGCCAAGAAGAAGACGGCCGGCAGCGGCGCGGACGACGATGCCGACGACGAGACGGACGACGACGCCGACGAGTGAATCCGGCGCGGATGAAAACAGCAGCAGATAAAACCGGGACCTCCCGGTTTTATGGTTTTAAAGGGCGAATAAGGTTTTAAAGGGCCAATGACATGACCATCAATCAAAACGACGACACGCTGGTGATCGGCCTGGTGTCCATTTCCGACCGCGCCAGCGGCGGCGTGTACCAGGACCAGGGCATCCCGGCGCTGGAAACTTGGCTGGGCGGCGCCTTGACCACGCCGTGGCGGGTCGAGACGCGCCTGATCCCCGACGAGCGCGCGCGGATCGAGGCCACGCTGATCGAGCTGGTCGACGACGCCCGCTGCCATCTGGTGCTGACCACCGGCGGCACCGGCCCGGCGCGGCGCGACGTCACGCCCGAGGCGACGCTGGCCGTCGGCACCAAGGAGATGCCGGGCTTCGGCGAGCAGATGCGGCAGATCAGCCTGCGCTTCGTGCCGACCGCGATCCTGTCGCGCCAGTTGGCGGTGATCCGCGAAACGCCGGACCACGCCGCGCTGATCATGAATCTGCCGGGCCAGCCGAAGGCCATCAAGGAAACCCTGGAGGGCTTGAAGGACGCCGCCGGCGCGCAGCTCGTCGGCGGCATCTTCGCCGCCGTGCCGTATTGCGTCGACCTGATCGGCGGACCGTACATGGAAACCAATCCGGCCGTCTGCCAGGCCTTCCGTCCGAAATCGGCGCTGCGTGCGGCGCCCGCTCAACCCGAGGAAAAAGCATGAGCCAACTGCTCGAGAACATCGCAATCGAAACCGCGCCCAACCCGACCGCGGCCATCATCTGGCTGCACGGCCTGGGCGCCGACGGCAACGACTTCGTGCCGATCGTGAACGAACTCGATCTGCGCGGCACGCCGGAGATCCGCTTCGTATTCCCACACGCGCGCGAAATTCCGGTGACGCTCAACAACGGCTATGTGATGCGGGCCTGGTACGACATCATCGGCGCCGACCTGGTCAAGCGCGAGGACGAAGCCGGCCTGCGCGCCTCGCAGCGCGAGATCGAGGCTTTGATCGCGCGCGAAAAGGCGCGCGGCATCCCGGCCGAGCGCATCATCGTGGCCGGCTTTTCGCAGGGCTGCGCGATGGCGCTGCAAACCGGCTTGCGCCACCCGGAAAAGCTGGCCGGCCTGCTGTGCCTGTCGGGCTATCTGCCGCTGGCGGACAAACTGTCTCAGGAGCGCGAACCGGCCAGCCTGGCCACGCCGATCTTCCTGGCCCACGGCCGCAACGACGCGGTGGTGCCGATCAAGCGCGCCGAGGACTCGCGCGAGCTGCTCAAGGCGCTCGGCTATCAGGTCGAGTGGCACGAGTACCCGATGGAGCACTCGCTGTGCGACCAGGAGATCGACGCCATCGGCGCCTGGATCCGGCGCGTGCTGGCGTAATTTAATAAATCGTTTATCCCATTTTTTGAACGGCCACCATCGACATGACATCGCTCGCCGATCTGCGTAAGACCTATGCCCGCGGCTCCCTGACCAAGTCGGCCGTCAAGCCCGATCCCATCGCCCAGTTCCGGCACTGGATGGACGAGGCGCTCAGCGCCGAGGTGCCGGAGGCGAACGCGATGACGCTGGCGACCGTCGGCGCCAACGGCCAGCCGTCGGCGCGCATCGTGCTGATCAAGGGGGTCGACGCGCGCGGCTTCGTGTTCTTCTCCAATTACGAGAGCCACAAGGGGCGCGACCTGGAAGCCAATCCGCGCGCCGCGCTGCTGTTCCACTGGATCGAGCTGGAACGCCAGGTCCGCATCGAGGGCCGGGTCGAGAAGCTGCCGCAGACCGAGAGCGACGCCTACTATGCGTCGCGGCCGCTCGACTCGCGCATCGGCGCCTGGGCGTCCGAGCAAAGCCACGAGATCTCCGGGCGCGGCACCTTGGTGGCGCGCGCGGCCAAATTCACCGCGCAGTTCGGCTTGAATCCGCCGCGGCCGCCGCACTGGGGCGGCTATGTCGTCATTCCCGAGACGGTCGAATTCTGGCAGGGCCGCCCGTCGCGCCTGCACGACCGGATCGTCTATGCGCGCCAGCCGGACGACAGCTGGCGCGTGGCGCGCCTGGCGCCCTGACCCTCCCTTCCCGCCGCGCCGCCACGGCGCTTGGGGCGAAAAAAATAATCCCAATATAATCAATTATTTACAGAATATTGCGGTAACTTCTCAATAACCTGGGGCGGCAGTTCGTAGGGTGGGCGGGGCCGCCGAGGCACCGCTCTTGTGCCCACGCGGATGTACGCACGGCGTTGGCACAAAAACCTGCCGGCCCTACGAAGGGGGGATTCTGCAAGTTATTGATTATGTTGAAGTTATTTTCATGCCCCAAGCGCTGCAGCGTTCCGCATCTGGCGCGGATTCCGCGTGGGCACAAGAGCGGTGCCCACCCTACCTGTCTTGCCCCAGGTTATTGAGCGTCCATCAGCTCCGGGCTGCGGATCAGTGGCACGAACGGGCCGTACAGCGCGCCGCGCGGACCGTCGATCACCGCCTGCGCGGCGGCCCTCTGCTCAAAGCTGAGCTGCGCGAAAGGCAGCGGGCCGAGGCGGTCCGTCATCGTGTCTATCCCCCTGGCATCCGGCATGCATACTTGCCGTGGGAAAATATTCGCACAGCTTGCGGGAAAAATCAAAGGAAGCGCCGCCGGCTTCGCCTATCGTGGTTCGTTAATTCCTGTTAGCAACTTCGCGAGGACGCCATGAGCAACATCATTCACCGCAATCTGAAACAGACCCCGTTGATGGCCGTCGGCGCCAGGGGCATGTACCTCTACGACAGCGCCGGCAACGCCTATCTCGACGCCAGCGGTGGCGCCGCCGTGTCCTCGCTCGGCCACGCGCATCCGGACGTGCTGGCCGCCATGCACGCCCAGATCGACAAGCTGGCCTACGCCCACACCGGCTTTTTCACCAGCAGCGCGGCCGAGGAGCTGGCGGCGCGGCTGGCGTTTGACGCGCCGGGCGACCTGGATCAGGTGTATCTGGTGTCGGGCGGCTCGGAGGCGATCGAGACGGCGCTCAAGCTGGCGCGCCAGTACTTCGTCGAGGGCGGCGAGCCCGAGCGCAGCGTGTTCATCGCGCGCCGCCAGAGCTATCACGGCAACACGCTGGGCGCGCTGGCGCTGGGCGGCAACGAGTGGCGCCGGCGCCAGTTCACGCCGCTCCTGATCGACGTGCCGCACGTCTCGCCCTGCTATGAGTACCGCGACCGCGCGCCGGGCCAGAGCGTGGAGGACTATACAAACGGCCTGATCGCGGAACTGGAGGCGGCCATCGTCGCGGCCGGTCCGCAGCGCGTGATCGCCTTTTGCGCAGAGACCGTGGTGGGCGCGACCGGCGGCGCGGTGCCGCCCACGCCCGGCTACTTCAAGGGCGTGCGCGCGCTGTGCGACAAGTACGGCATCCTGTTCATCGCCGACGAGGTGATGTGCGGCATGGGCCGCACCGGCACGCTGTACGCGATCGAGCAGGACGGCGTGGTGCCGGATCTGGTCGCGCTGGGCAAGGGGCTGGGCGCCGGCTACCAGCCGATCGGCGCGGTGATGGCGCGCGCCCCCATCGTCGAGCGGCTGCGCGGCGGCAGCGGCGTGTTCCAGCACGGCCACACCTACATCGGCCACCCGGGGGCGGCCGCCGCCGCGCTGGCAGTGCAGCCGGTGATCGCGCGCGACGGCCTGCGGGCGGCGGTGACGGCGCGCGGCGC
>JACMLV010000175.1 GCA_014379395.1 Burkholderiaceae bacterium | reverse complement strand
CTGCTGGGCGGCCCGGAAACCCTGATGATCGGGCGCGTGCTGTGGGACGAGTTCTTCACCAATAACGACTGGCCGATGGCCTCGTCGGTGACGGTGGTGATGATCCTGTTGATCCTGCTGCCGATGGCGTTCTTCAACAAGTTCAAGGGCGGGCAGCCGGTGGCGGGGCGCGCATGAACAAGACCTTCCTGCAACGCTGGTTCGGCCGCGGCTGGCTCTCGCTCGGCTACCTGTTCCTGTATCTGCCGATCATCGTCCTGATCGTGTTCTCCTTCAACAACTCGCGCCAGGACATGGCTTGGGCCGGCTTCTCGACGCGCTGGTACGGCGAGCTGATGAATGACGCCGAGATCATCTCCGGCTTCGGCCTGTCGCTGCGCATCGCGCTGCTGGCGGCCACCGCGTCGGTGGTGCTCGGCACGCTGGCCGCCTTCACCTTGCAGCGCTACCGGCGTTTTATGGGCCGGACGCTGTTCGCCGGCATGCTCAGCGCGCCCTTGGTGATGCCGGAGGTGATCATCGGCCTGTCGCTGCTGCTGATGCTGGTGTCGGCGCAGAAGCTGTTCGGCTTCCCCGAGCGCGGCCTGTTCACCATCTGGATCGGCCACACGCTGCTAGGGATGGCCTACGCCGCCGTGGTGGTGCGGTCGCGCCTGCGCGAGATGAGCCGCTCGCTGGAAGAAGCCGCGATGGACCTAGGCTGCCGGCCGCATCAGGTCTTCTTCCTGGTCACGCTGCCCAACATCAAGCAGGCGCTGGTGTCGGCCTGGCTGCTCACGTTCACCCTGTCGCTCGACGACGTGGTGCTGTCGGCCTTCCTGTCCGGCCCCGGCTCGTCGACGATGCCAATCGTGATCTTTTCGCGCGCGCGGCTGGGGCTGGATCCGCGCGTGAACGCGGTGGCGGCGCTGACGATACTGGTGGTGACGGTGGCCGTGATCGCGTCGAGCTTGCTGCTCGCGCGCGCCGAGCGCCTGCGCCAGAAACAGATTTCCGCCGCGGTCAAGGGGGACGCGGCGTAAGCTGGAGGTGAACTTTTCCGCCCGCGCGGCGTTCGTACTCATACGTAGCGCCGCCGTCATTGATGTTTTTTTCGGAGAGAAAGATGACAACCACCCTGTGGCATGAGCGCGCCAAGAACGTGCAGATCGACGGCCGCGCCTTCATCAATGGCGAGCGCGTCTGGGCGCGCGGCGAGCAACGCTTCGATGATTTCTCGCCGGTCGACGGCCGCAACCTCGGCCAGATAGCACGCTGCGACGCCCTCGACGTCGACGTCGCCGTCGCGGCCGCGCGCGCCGCCTTTGAGGACCGGCGCTGGGCCGGCCAGTCGCCCGCCAAGCGCAAGCGCGTCATGCTGCGCTTCGCCGACCTGGTGCAGCAGCACCGCGACGAGCTGGCGCTGCTCGAAACGCTCGACATGGGCAAGCCGATCAAATACAGCGCCGGCGGCGACGTCGGCTGGGCCGCCAACTGCCTGCGCTGGTACGGCGAGGCGATCGACAAGATCTACGACCAGATCGCGCCGACCGCCGACAACAGCCTGGCCTTGATCACGCGCGAGCCGGTCGGCGTGGTGGCGGCCGTGGTGCCGTGGAATTATCCGATGTTGATGGCGTCGTGGAAGATCGCCCCGGCCCTGGCCGCCGGCAACAGCGTGATCCTGAAACCTTCCGAAAAATCGCCGCTGACGGCGCTGCGCCTGGCCGAGCTGGCCTTGCAGGCGGGCTTGCCGGCCGGCGTCTTCAACGTCCTGCCCGGCTACGGCAACGAGGCCGGCGCCGCGCTGGCGCTGCACATGGATGTCGATTGCATCGGCTTCACCGGCTCGACCAAGGTCGGCAAGCAGATCATGCAGATGGCCGGCCAGTCGAACCTGAAGCGCGTGTGGACCGAGCTGGGCGGCAAGTCGGCCAACATCGTCTGCGCCGACTGCCCCGACTTGGAGGCGGCCGTCAAGGCCGCCGTCGGCGCGATCTATTACAACCAGGGCGAAAGCTGCAACGCGCCGTCGCGCCTGTTCGTCGAAGCGTCGATCAAGGAGCGCTTCCTCGGCATGGCGCTCGACCTGGTGCCGAACTTCCTGCCCGGCGACCCGCTCGACGAGAGCACCGTGATGGGCGCCATCGTCGACGCGACCCAGATGCAAACCGTGATGGGCTACATCGAAGCGGGCCAGGCCGAGGGCGCCGAACTGCTGGCCGGCGGGCGCGCCGCGCGCGCCGAGAGCGGCGGCTTCTACGTCGAGCCGACCCTGTTCGACCGGGTCGACAGCAGCATGCGCATCGCGCGCGAGGAAATCTTCGGGCCGGTGCTCTCCGTGCTCAGCTTCACCGATGTCGACGAGGCCGTGCGCCAGGCCAACGCCACGCCGTATGGCTTGCAGGCGGCGGTCTGGACGGCGGACATGAGCCGTGCGATCCGCGCCTCGCGCGCGCTGCGGGCCGGCACCGTGCACGTGAACCAGTACGACAACGACGACATCACGGTGCCGTTCGGCGGCTACAAGCAGTCCGGCAACGGGCGCGACAAGTCCTTGCACGCGTTCGACAAGTACACGGAGCTGAAGACGACCTGGATTCAGATCGACTAGACGACGAGAGCAGGGCGTTCGAAGAGGAGTCCGAAGCGGCGGGGAGAAATGACCCAGGCGATGCGTGATTTTCTGCGGGATCACAACATCCACGAGGTGGAGTGCGTGATTCCCGACATGACCGGCATTGCGCGCGGCAAGATCCTGCCCAAGGACTTGTTCCTCGCCGCCGGCGAGATGCGCCTGCCGAAAAGCGTGCTGCTGACCACCGTCAACGGCGAGCAGCCGGACAATCTCTCCTACGTCGGCGCGACCGACCCGGACATGATCTGCGTGCCCGACCTTGCCACGCTGCGGATGGTGCCCTGGGCCGCCGAGTCGGTGGCGCTGGTGATCCACGACTGCGCCAACTTCGACGGCACGCCGGTCAGCCTGTCGCCGCGCGCCGTGCTGCGCCGCATGCTGCTCTTGTACGCCGAGCGCGGCTGGCGGCCGGTGGTGGCGCCGGAGATGGAGTTTTATCTGGTGGCGCGCACCACCAATCCGCACGAGCCGCTGGCGCCGCCGACGGGGCGCAGCGGCAAGCCGGAATCGGGCCGCCAATCGTACTCGATCGATGCGGTCAACGACTTCGATCCGTTCTTTTTGGAGCTGTCGACGTTTTGCAAGCAGCACCAGCTCGGTGTGGAAACCCTGATCCACGAGGCCGGCGCCGGCCAGATGGAGATCAACTTCGCCCACGGCGACGCGTTGGAGCTGGCCGACCGCGCCTTCCTGTTCAAGCGCGCGGTGCGCGAGACGGCGCTGCGCCACGGCATCTTCGCCACCTTCATGGCGAAACCGATGGAAACCGAGCCGGGCAGCGCGATGCACATCCACCAGAGCGTGCTCGACGTGCAAAGCGGCGAAAACATCTTCAGCCTGGAAAACGGCGCGCCGAGTCCGCTGTTCTTCCACTACATCGCCGGGCACGAGCGCTACCTGCCGGCGGCGATGCTGCTGTTGGCGCCGCACGTCAACTCCTACCGGCGCCTGTCGCGCTACATGTCGGCGCCGACCAACGTGCACTGGGGCTACGACAACCGCAGCTGCGGCCTCCGCATTCCCAATTCCGGCCCGGCCAGCCGGCGCGTCGAAAACCGGGTGCCGGGCGTCGACGTCAACCCGTATCTGGCGATGGCGGCCACGCTGGCCTGCGGCTACCTGGGCATGGTGCAGGGACTGGCGCCGTCCGCGCCGAGGGACGACAGCGCCGAGCACGTGCACGACCAACTACCGCGCAATCTGGAGGACGCGATCTTGCGCCTGCGCCAGTGCGAGCCGCTTGGGGAGTTGCTGGGGGAACAGTTCGTGCAGGCGTTCTGCGAGGTCAAGGAGTTGGAATTTGCGACCTACAGCCGTGTCATCAGCTCATGGGAGCGCGAGCATTTGATGCTGCTGGTGTAGGGGCTATCGCCGTGACCGGCGGCGATTGTTCGCTTCAATGTCGGCTTGTGCCTTGGCGCGCCTTGCGGCAAATTCGGCTTCAACCTGATCATTTGGGATGCCGCGACCGGCGCGCGCCGAGGCTAGTCCTGCTTCGACCGCGCGACGCAGGAAATCCTCATATGCCCTCGCGTCGCAAGGGGGCGGCATGGACTTGTGTTTCTGATCATTCGACATGGCTGACTCCCGAACTTGCGGCGATCCGCTTTCCGTATTTTAGCCAACCGCGCGAGAATTATCAGAAGCAGTGTTCCGGCCCCGGAAAGCTGCCGTCCTTGACCGCGCCGACGTAGGCTTGCACGGCGGCGTCGATGCTGGTCTGGCCGTCCATGAAATTCTTCACGAAGCGCGCCTTGCGGCCGGGGAAGACGCCGAGCAGGTCGTGCATCACCAGCACTTGTCCCGAGCAGTCCGGGCCGGCGCCGATGCCGATCGTCGGGATCGCCAGCAGCTGCGTCACTTCGCGCCCGAGCTGGCTTGGAATCGCTTCCAGCACCAGCAGCGCCGCGCCGGCCGCTTGCAGTTTCAGGGCGTCGGCCTTGAGCAGGTCGGCGCTCTCGAGCGTCTTGCCCTGCACCTTGTAGCCGCCCAGCTGATGCACCGATTGCGGCGTCAGGCCGAGGTGGGCGCACACCGGCACCGAACGCTCGGTCAGGAAACGCACGGTG
>JACMLV010000174.1 GCA_014379395.1 Burkholderiaceae bacterium | reverse complement strand
GGCGCGCGAGGGCTTGCTGCCGATTGGCCTGATCGGCAAGGAGTGGCAGCGCGAGCTGGTCGACGCCTTGACTCCGGTGCGCAGCGAGTGGCTCCGGCTGCGCGAGCGCTATCCGCTGCCGGCCGCCAAGCTGGCGCTGGAGCTGCAATGCGGCGAGCTGCGCGTCGAGGACTGGCTCGACCAGCTGCGCAGCGATGGCGTCGACGCGGTGTGGCTGATGCAAATTTCGTCCAAGGTGCTGGACAAGAAGCGCGTGCCGCGCGGCGACAAGCTGATCGCGATGTGGCTGCGCCAGCTGGGCGTCTCGGCGCTCGGCCAAAGCATCACCGGCTTCCTGGTGGCGCGCGACGCCATCGTCACCCTGCGCCCGCTCGACGCGCAGGCCTCGCGCGCGGCGCTCGGCGTGGTCGTCAACCTGTGGCGGGCGGGGATGAACCTGCCCCTGCCGACCGCGTGCAAGACGGCGCTGGCGCTGGTGTGCGGCGGCGATCCGCGCGTGACCTACGAGGGTAATTATCAGATGTCGGGCGAGCGCGACGACCTGTGCCTGGCGCGCCTGTGGCCGGATTTTTCCGCGCTGGCGCAGGACGAGGCGTGGCAGGATTGCTCGCGCGAGTTGTACGGGCCGCTGGCCGACTGGCTGGAACAGCACATCGAGATCGCCCCGATTGGCAGTGGCGAGGAAGCGCAATGAACGACGCAAATATCGCAGCCGTAGGGTGGGCACCGGTTTTGTGCCCACGCGGTGCGTGCGTCCGCATGGGCACAAAATCGTGCCAACGGTGGCCCCGCTTACCCTTCGAACTGAATCTGGCGCTGGTATCCGCGTGGGCACAAGAACGGTGCCCACCCTACGAACTGCTGGAAAATTGCCAATGAACGACACAAACATCGGCGTAAACGGCGGCCAACTGCTGGCGCCCTTGACCTTTCCGCTGCACGGTTCGCGCCTGATCGAGGCCAGCGCCGGCACCGGCAAGACCTGGACCATCGCCGCGCTGTACGTGCGGCTGGTGCTCGGCCACGGCGGCGAGAACGGCTTCGGCCGGCCGCTGCTGCCGTCCGATATCCTGGTGATGACCTTCACCCGCGCCGCCACGCGCGAGTTGTCGAACCGGGTGCGCGAACGGCTGATCGAGGCGGCGCTGTACTTCCGCGCCGAGGCGCCGGCCAGCAAGGACGCGTATCTGGACGATCTGCTGGCCGCCTATCCCGACCACGGCGAGCGGCAGAAGGCGGCGCACCGCCTGATGCTGGCGGCCGAGACGATGGACGAGGCGGCCATCTTCACCATCGATGCCTGGTGCCAGCGCATGCTGCGCGAGCACGCCTTCGACAGCGGCAGCCTGTTCGACGAGGAGTTGATGAGCGACGAGCAGGCGCTGTTCGAGGACGCCGCGCACGACTACTGGCGCCAGCAGGTCTATCCGCTCAACGCCGCCGCGCTGGCGCCGGTGCTCGGCTGCTGGCAAGACGTCACCGCGCTCAAGTTGTCGGTGAAGGATCTGGTGCCGCGCTCGGCCGCGTTCGACGTCGTCGCCGGAGAATCGCTGGCGGCGCTGATCGCGCGCGAGCAGAGAATCAACGGCGCGCTGCTGGCGCAATTGAAACTGGGCTGGAGCGAGCGCGCCGACCGCATGGAGCGGTGGATCGCGGCCTGCCGCGAGGCGACGCCCAAGTGCTTCAACGGCAACAAGATGCGCGCCGATTCGCTCGTCAAATGGTTTGACGGCCTGCGCGAGTGGGCGCGCCATCCGCACGCCGAGCGGCCCGACATCTCCGACACGGCCTGGTCGCGCCTGACGCCGGACGGCATCGCCGACGCCTTCTCCAAGGGCTACGGCGCGGCGATTCCCGAGGACTTCGACGCTACCGCGCCGCTGGCCGAGGGACTGGCGGAAATCGACCCGATCGCCTACGCGCTGTGCCGCCATGCGGCCGCGCACATCGCGCGCCGGATGGACGATTTGAAGCGCCGCTCGCGCCAGTTCGGCTTCGCCGACATGCTCGAACGCCTGCGCGCCGCGCTGATCGGCGACAACGGCCCCGCGCTGCGCCAGCGCATCACCGAGCAGTATCCGGTGGCGATGGTCGACGAGTTCCAGGACACCGCGCCCGGCCAGTACCAGATCTTCGACCAGTTGTACCAGGTCGCCGCGAACGATCCGGCGCACGGCCTGTTCCTGATCGGCGACCCTAAGCAGTCGATCTACGGCTTCCGCGGCGCCGACATCCACAGCTACTTGTCGGCGCGCGCCGCGACCGAGGGCCGCCACTACCAGCTCGGCACCAACTACCGCTCGACGGTGGCGCTGGTCGAGGCGGTCAACCAGCTGTTCCTGCACGCCGAGGGCGGCGCCAATGGCGACGGCTTCGCCGCCGGCGCTTTCCGCTTCCGGCGCGGCGATGTCAATCCGCTGCCGTTCGAGGCGGTCGATGCGAAGGGGCGCGGGCAGACGCTGGTCGGCGCCGACGGGCCGGTGCGGGCGCTGACGGTGTCGTGCAGCCTGGCCGAGGACATGAAGGGCGACGCCTACCGCGACTTTTTCGCGCACCACTGCGCCGAGCATATCGTCGGCCTGCTGAACGATCCGCGCGCCGGGTTCGAGGGCGAGGATGGATTCGCGCGCTTGCAGCCGGCCGACGTCGCCATCCTGGTGCGCGACCGCCGCGAGGCGGCGGCGATCCGCCAGGCGCTGCAACGGCGCAAGGTGGCCAGCGTCTACCTGTCGGACAAGGATTCGGTGATCGACAGCGAGGAGGCGGCCGACGTGCTGCGCTGGCTGCACGCGCTGGCCAGCCCGCTCGACGGTGGCGCTGGTCGAGGCGGTCAACCAGCTGTTCCTGCACGCCGAGGGCGGCGCCAATGGCGACGGCTTCGCCGCCGGCGCTTTCCGCTT
>JACMLV010000173.1 GCA_014379395.1 Burkholderiaceae bacterium | reverse complement strand
GTGCTGGGCGGCGCGGCCGGTTTCGCGCTGCTGGGCTGGGGCTGCCTCCATTTGACGCGCGCCGCGTGAGGCCGGCAAGAATATGAAAACCAAGCCGAATCTGCGCCAAGCGATGGACTATCTGCACACCTGGACGGGGGTGCTGCTCGCCACGTTGCTGTTCCTGGTCTTTTTCATGGGCACGCTGTCGGTCTTCGATCGTGAAATCGACCGCTGGATGATGCCGGACACGCGCCTGGCGCAACCGGCGGCGGCGTCGTTCGACCGGATCGCGCGGCCGCACCTGCTGCGGCTCGCGCCCGACTCGAAGCTGTGGTCGGTGCAATACCCGTTCGAGCGCGAGCCGGTCATGCGGATCGGCTGGAACGAGGGCGGGGAACTCAAGACGCGCTATGTCGATGTCAACACCGGCCGCTTGCTGGCGCCGGTCGGCACCAAGGGCGGCACGGGATTTTTCTTTCCCTTCCATTACTCGTTCCACCTGAAATGGATGGATCTCGGCTACTGGCTGCTGGCGTTCGTGTCGATCGGCATGCTGGCGCTGCTGGTGTCGGGCGTGATCATCCATAAAAAAATCTTCGCCGACTTTTTTGCCTTCCGGCCGCGCAAATCGACGCAGCGCGCGACGCTCGACGTGCACAACGCGGCGGCGGTTCTGCTGTTGCCGTTTCATTTCCTGATCGCCTTGTCCGGCCTGATCATCTTTGTCTTCCTTTATATGAAGCCGGGCATGGATCTGGTGTATGGCAAGGACGCCGGCAAGGCGCCGCGGGAGGCATTGCAACAGGTGCTCCGCGAGCCGGCCGGGCGGCACGGCGAATTCGCTTCGGTCGACGCGATGGCGGCGCAGGCGCAAGCGCTTTGGGGCTCGGGCGGCATCCGCAGGATCATGGTGCGCAATCCGCAAGACCAGCACGCCGTCGTGGAAATCCAGCGCCGCCCGCACGACCAGGTCAGTAGCGCGAGCTTGACGGTCACCTTCGACGGCGCCAACGGCGCGCTGCTCGGCCGGCAGGATCTGTCGTCCGTATTGAAAGCGCAGCGTTTTTTCACCGGCTTGCACATGGTTCAGTTCGACCACTGGTGGCTGCGCTGGCTCTACTTCTTGATGGGGCTGGTTTCCTGCGTGATGATCGGCAGCGGCCTCTTGCTGTGGGTGGAGAAGCGCCGTGTCCGGCAGCAGAGGGAGGGGCGCGGCAGCTACCGCGTGGTCGGCGCGCTGGCCGTCGCGGGAACCGCGGGGGTGCTGATGGCGACGTTGACGATGCTCGTCGCCAACAAGCTGCTGCCCGCCGGCCTGGTGCAGCGGGCGACGTTTGAACAGGGGATCTTCTTCGCCGCCTGGATCGGCGCCCTGATTCACGCCCTGGCGCGGGCGCGCCAGCAACGCTTTTGCACCGACATCCGCATCGCCTGGCGCGAGCAGGCATGGGCCAGCGCGGCGCTCGCGCTACTGGCCGTGGCGCTCAATGCGGCGCTGACCGGCGACCATCTGCTGCGCACGCTCAGTCAAGGCAAGCTGGCCGTCGCCGGCACCGATCTGGTGTTGCTCGCCACCGCCGCGCTGGGCGTGGCGACGGCGCGGCGCTTGGCCTCGCGCGCGGCGGCGCCGATGCGAAGCGCTGCCGTATGAAGCCGCTG
>JACMLV010000172.1 GCA_014379395.1 Burkholderiaceae bacterium | reverse complement strand
TTCCGAGGAAGCGCGCCGGGCCGGTCAGAAAGGTGGGGAGGCGGTCAGCCGCGACCGCGAGCACATGGCTGAAATCGGCCGCAAAGGCGGGGAAAGCCGGCAATCGGCCAACCGCGAAAAAAGCGCCGACAAAAGCGGCGCATCGGAGCAGCACGCCAAGGGTGGAAAAACGGGGGGCAAGAGCGACGAGAAATAGGCGTGCTCCGGCGTTCGTCGCCGGAGCACGCAACCGTCGATCATCCGCATTTTCCCTCGCACCGGGCCGGGTCCGCTCGGCTCCGGTCCGGCTCACTTAAGAAGCGCCCTTCCCCCCCGCTAGCGAAGACGGCCCATGAAAACCGGGTTTACACCGCCATTTGCGGGCGCAAGGCGTTTTCCATCGGCCGCTCGGGCGGCGGTCGTGGTACATTCTCGCCTCGACCGATCCGCCGCCGCCCCATGCATTCCCTCAAGTATCTCAGCGCCTATTCCGACCAGACCCGGCAACAGGTCGCCCTGCTCATCGAGCAAAACAAGCTTGGCGACGTCCTGCTCAAGCGCTATCCGGGCGCGCACGACATCCGCAACGACAAGGCCTTGTATGAATATGTGCAGGGCTTGAAGACCGAGTTCCTGCGCAACGCCGAGCCGATCAACAAGGTCGCCTTCGACAGCAAGATTCATGTGATTCAGCACGCGCTGGGTTTGCACACGACGGTGTCGCGGGTGCAGGGCGGCAAGCTCAAGAGTAAGCACGAGATCCGCGTGGCGACCATGTTCAAGGACGTGCCGCTGGAATTTCTGCGCATGATCGCGGTGCACGAGCTGGCCCACGTGAAGGAAAAACAGCACGACAAGGCGTTCTACAAGCTGTGCGCCCACATGGAGCCGAACTACCACCAATACGAATTCGACCTGCGCCTGTACCTGACGCAGCTCGACATTTCAGGCGCGCGCCTGTGGTGACGCCGTCAGGCGGCGTTGAATCGAAAGCGCCGTAGCAGCGCGTCGACTTCCGATTCGACCATCATCAGGGCCGCGTGCCGCTCCTGCAAGAAGCCTTGCGTCTGCGCGTGCCCGATAAAGCCGATCAGGCTGTCGTAATAGCCGTCCACGTTGAACAGCGCCACCGGCTTGGCATGGATGCCCAGTTGCGACCAGGTCAGCATCTCAAATAATTCCTCGAGGGTGCCCATGCCGCCCGGCATGGCGATGAAACCACTCGACAATTGCGCCATCATCGCCTTGCGCTCGTGCATGTCCTTGACGACGAACTGGCGCGTCAGCGCGCTGTGGCCGACCTCGCGTTCGAGCAGCGCGAGCGGGATCACCCCGCTCACCTCGCCGCCCAGGCGCAGCACCTCGTCGGCGATGACGCCCATCAGGCCGACGTTGCCGCCGCCATAGACCAGGCCGTAGCCCCGCTCGACCAGGCCGCGCGCCAGCGCGCGCGCGGCCTGCGCGTAGCGCGGCGAAATGCCGGGGCTGGCGCCGCAATAGACGCACAGGGATGTCTTCACAGAATTTCCTTTGTATTGGGCGGCGGCGTCATTTCAGCTTCCGGATGTATTCTTCGCACAGCTTTTGAAACAGCAAATGCGCGTCGTTGCGCAAGTACGGCCCGATCAGCGACAAAACCTGGTAGCAGCCGCGCGCGAGCGCGTCGGCCATCGATTGCTGTTCGGTGTACTTGCGCGGATTGCGCACATATTCATACGAGAGCCAATACGTGGCCACCACCACCATGTTGGTGGCCATCGCGTTGATCTCCAAGTCGCTCGCCTCGAGCGATTGCTCGCTGCGCAGGTCTTCGCACAACTGCTGCGCGACCTTGATCTTATGGGCCAGGATCTGCTTGAAGTGCAGCTCGAGCTTCCGGTTGCGCGACAACAGGTCGCTCAGGTCGCGGTACAGGAAGCGGTAGCGCCAGATCAGCTCGAACATCAGGTGCAGGTACAGCCAGACGTCCTCGATGTTGGAGCGGCGCCCCTCCGGCACGGTGAGCATGCGGCCGATTTCGGCCTCGAACTGGACGAAGATCGAGTTGACGATGTCGTCCTTGTTGCGGAAGTGGTAATACAGGTTGCCCGGAGAAATGTTCATCTCCTCCGCGATCACGGTGGTCGTGATATTCGGTTCGCCAAATTCGTTAAACAAACGCAGCGACAATTCCATAATGCGTTCGCGGGTGCGGCGGGGTGCTTTTTGTAACATGGCGGGCGGCGGTCTTGGGTTTTCGTGGCGTAAGCATAACACCCGGCGCCGGGCGGCGAGCCCTACGCCGAGCCGGCCGATCAGGTCGGCGCGCGCAAAAATTGCTCGATCTGACCGACGAAGGTCTCCGGCTCGATCGGCTTGCCGATATAGCCGTCGAACCCGGCCGCGAGCAACTGCTCGCGGTCGCCCGGCATGGCCTGCGCGGTGACGGCCAGCACCGGAATGGCGCGCAGGGCCGGTTCGCCCTTGAGCTCGGCCAGCACGCCGCGCCCGTCCAGCCCGGGCAGGTGGAGATCGCACAAGATCAGGTCGGGCCGCTCGCCGAGGGCCTGGCGGTGGCGCGCGGCGAGCGGCACATGGCCGAAGGCGCACAATAAATACACCATCAACTCCATGTTGA
>JACMLV010000171.1 GCA_014379395.1 Burkholderiaceae bacterium | reverse complement strand
TGGCCGTGGTCGACGCCGCCGATGCCGTTGTTGGCGCCGATACGCCGGATGCGGCCGCCGCCGCGCCGGCAGCCGATCCGTGGCTGCTGTCGAACACCGCGCTGCAGGATTTTCGCGTGATCGTCGCACCCTCCGGCCCGGCCGGCGGAACCATTGCCCTCGCGCCCGCGCAGCGCGAACTGTTACATAGCCAAGCCGGTGACAGCGTGCGCGCGCTGCCGCTCAACCCCAGGAGGAATCCCCATGTCTGAGCCATCCGCCAGCGCCGCCGCAGCCAATGCAACCCATCTCATCAACGGCCAGTGGCTGCCCGGATCGGGCGCGCCGCTAACCACCACCGATCCGTCGAGCGGACGCCGGAGCTGGGCCTTCAACGGGGCCGACGCCGGCGACGTCGAGCGCGCCTGCCTGGCCGCGCGCGCCGCCTTCGAGCGCTGGGCCGCGCTGTCCTTCGAGCAGCGCGCCGCCGTGTGCGGCCGCTTCCGCCAGTTGCTGCAGGACGAGGGCGACGCGCTGGCGCGCCTGATTTCGGAGGAAGTCGGCAAGCCGCAGTGGGAGTCGCGCACCGAGGTGGCGACGATGGCCGCCAAGATCGACATCTCGGTGCAGTCGTATAAGGCGCGCACCGGCGAGACGCGCGGCCACGTGGCCGACGGCGACGCGGTGCTGCGGCACCGCCCGCACGGCGTGTTCGCGGTGTTCGGCCCCTACAACTTCCCCGGTCATCTGCCCAACGGCCACATCGTGCCGGCTCTGTTGGCGGGCA
Organism: Burkholderiaceae bacterium; assembly: GCA_014379395.1. Taxonomy (GTDB): domain Bacteria; phylum Pseudomonadota; class Gammaproteobacteria; order Burkholderiales; family Burkholderiaceae_D; genus Janthinobacterium. The sequence continues at coordinate 2,807 of JACMLV010000171.1, read as the reverse complement.
ACACCATCGTCTTCAAGCCGAGCGAGTACGCGCCGCGCAGCGCCATCAAGACGGCCGAGCTGTGGCTGCGCGCCGGTTTGCCGGCCGGCGTGCTCAATCTGGTCAACGGCGGGCGCGACACCGGCATCGCGCTGGCCGCCCAACCGCAACTCGACGGCATCCTGTTCACCGGCAGCAGCCAGACCGGCATCGGCCTGCACCGCCAGTTCGGCGGCCGGCCCGGCAAGATGCTGGCGCTGGAAATGGGCGGCAACAACGCGCTGGTGGTGTGGGACGTGGCCGACCTCGACGCCGCCGTGCACCACACGATCATGTCGGCCTTCGCCTCGGCCGGCCAGCGCTGCACCTGCGCGCGCCGGCTGGTGCTGCGCGCGGGGGCCTTTGGCGACGCCTTCCTGGCGCGCCTGGTCGAGGTCTCGGACGAGATCCGCATCGGCGCCCCGCATGACAACCCGGCGCCGTTCATGGGGCCGCTGGTGTCCAGCCGCGCCGCCGGCTCGCTGATGGACGCCCAGGCCGGGTTGCTGGCGCTGGGCGGCGAGAGCCTGCTGGCGATGCGCCGCCTGGCGCCCGACACCGGCTTCGTCACGCCCGGCATCGTCGACGTCACCGGCGTGGCCGGCGTCCCGGACGAGGAATGGTTCGGCCCCCTGCTGCAAGTGACGCGGGTGCCCGACTTCGACGCCGCGCTCAAGGTCGCCAACGCCACCGAATTCGGGCTGGCCGCCGGCCTGTTGGCCGATGACACCGCCTTGTGGCAGAAATTCGCCGCCCGCGCGCGGGCCGGCATCGTCAACTGGAACCGGCCCACCACCGGCGCGGCCAGCAGCGCGCCGTTCGGCGGCATCGGCAAGTCCGGCAACCTGCGCCCGAGCGCCTATTACGCCGCCGACTACTGCGCCTATCCGGTCGCCTCGATCCAGAACAGCGTGCTGGAAATGCCGGCCAAGCTGTCGCCCGGCCTCAATTTTTAAAGGAAGCCCATGCTCGCCGCGCGCGAATTCAACTTCGACGGCCTGGTCGGGCCGTCGCACAACTACGCCGGCCTGTCGTTCGGCAACGAGGCCTCGTTCGCCAACCTGAAACAGGCGTCCAATCCAAAGCAGGCCGCCTTGCAAGGGCTGGCGAAAATGCGCGCCTTGGCCGCGCGCGGCTTCGCCCAGGCGCTGCTGCCGCCGCACATGCGGCCCGACTTCGCGCTGCTGCACCGGGCCGGCTTTCGCGGCGGCGACGCCGAACTGCTGGCGCGCGCGGCCAAGGAGGCGCCGATGATCCTGGCGTCCGCCTATTCGGCCGCGCCGATGTGGACCGCCAACGCCGCCACCGTCAGCCCGTCCGCCGACAGCCAGGACGGGCGCGTCCATTTCACGCCGGCCAATCTGAACAACAAGCTGCACCGGGCCGGCGAGCACGAGCAGACCGCGCGCACCCTGCGCGCCCTGTTCGCCGACCCGCGCCACTTCGTCGTGCACGACGCGCTGCCGTCGACCCCGGCCTTCGGCGACGAGGGCGCCGCCAACCACACCCGCCTGTGCCGCGAGCACGGCGCCGCCGGCGTGCAGATGTTCGTCCACGGGCGCGCCGAATTCGGCGGCGCGCCGGGGCCGAAGCGCTATCCGGCGCGCCAGACGCTGGAGGCGTCGCAGGCGGTGGCGCGGCTGCACCGGCTCGACCCGCGGCGCACGCGGCACGTGCGCCAGAAACCGGACGTGATCGACCTGGGCGTGTTCCACAACGACGTCATCGCGGTCGGCAACGGCAACGTCCTGTTCTATCACGGCGACGCCTTCGCCGACGAGGTGGCCACGCTGATCGCGTTGCGGCAGACGCTGGCCGGCGTCGACGCCGAGCTGGTCACGCTGCGCGTCGACGCCGGCGAGGTGTTGGTGGCCGACGCGGTGGCGAGCTATCTGTTCAACAGCCAGTTGCTGACCAAGGCCGACGGCAAGATGGCCCTTTTGATTCCGCACGAGTGCCGCGAGAATCCGGCCGTGGCGCGCTACCTGGAAGGCCTGCGCGGCGGCGTGATCGACGAGCTGATCGAATTCGACCTGCGCCAGAGCATGCGCAACGGCGGCGGCCCGGCCTGCCTGCGCCTGCGCGTGGTGCTGAACGCCGCCGAGGCCGGCGCGCTGCATCCGGGCGTGGTGATGACGGAGGCGCTGTACCAGACGCTGGTGGCGTGGGTCGGGCGCCACTACCGCGACCGGATCGAGGCGGCCGACCTGGCCGATTTGGCGCTGGCGCGCGAGATCCAGGGCGCGCTGGAGGAGTTGAGCCGCATTTTGCAGCTGCCCGGCCTGTATCAGTTTTAGCAGCGCAGTTTTAACCACCGCACCTTAACCACCGCAGCCCCGCGATCGCACTTAGAACGGGGCGCACCGGAGACGATCATGAAACAACTGCCACACGATTTGCGCACCCAAACGCTGGACTTGGTGGGCGCGGTCCGCCCGGCCGGCGGCGGCGCCGAGGTCGCCGCCCTGATCAACGCCTGGCTGGTCGCGCTCGACGTCGAGGACTTGTCCGGCGTGGCCCCGGCCAGTCTGGCGCCGCTGCTGTGGGAGGGCAATGCCATCCATCGACACGCGGTCAAAAGGCGGGAAGTCCCGGTCGGCCCGCAGCGGCTCCCGCAGGATGCGGCCGGCAGCAGCAGCCAGCGGTACGGTTTCAGCCGGCAAAGGCCGGGCCGTGGCCAGCACCCGGACAAAAGCTTCGGTAACGGAAATCATGAATACAGTTAACAGTGAACAGTTAGCAGTGAACAGTTCGCAATGCGCAATTGTCATTGCAGCGTCTGCACGTTT
>JACMLV010000170.1 GCA_014379395.1 Burkholderiaceae bacterium | reverse complement strand
TTCAATCCGCGTTCAATCCGAGTTTCCGCTGCATGCCCTTCGACCTGATCAAATCCCTTCCCAAGCCCGGCAACCGCTACGCCCTGCCCGCCCTGCACGGCTCGAGCGACGCCTACGCCCTGGCGACCGCCGCGCTGCAACTGAAGGCGCAAGGCAAGATGCTGGCCGTGGTCGTCGCCAACGCCAGCGACGGCGCGCGCCTGCTCGACGAGATTCCGTGGTTCGGCGGCGACCAGCTGCGCTGCCACCTGCTGCCGGACTGGGAAACGCTGCCCTACGACGCCTTCTCGCCGCACCAGGACCTGGTCTCGGAGCGCCTCGCCACGCTGTATGAAATCCAGAGCCGCCAGTGCGACGTGCTGGTGGTGCCGGCCACCACCGCGCTGGTGCGCCTGGCGCCGCCGTCCTTCCTGGCCGCCTACACCTTCTTCTTCAAGCAGGGCGAGACGCTCGACGAGGCGCGCCTCAAATCGCAACTGACCTTGGCCGGCTACAGCCACGTGGCGCAGGTGATGTCGCCCGGCGAATACTCGGTGCGCGGCGGCCTGCTCGACCTGTTCCCGATGGGGTCAAGCCTGCCCTACCGGCTCGACCTGTTCGGCGACACCATCGAAACCATCCGCACCTTCGACGCCGACACCCAGCGCTCGCTCTATCCGGTCAAGCAGGTGCGCCTGCTGCCGGGGCGCGAATTCCCGATGGACGAGGCGGCGCGCACGGTGTTCCGCAACCGCTGGCGCGAGCAGTTCGAGGGCGATCCGTCGCGCTCGGTGGTCTACAAGGACATCAGCAGCGGCATCGCGTCGGCCGGCATCGAGTACTACCTGCCGCTGTTTTTCGAGGAAACCTCGACCCTGTTCGACTACCTGCCGGCCGACGCCACCCTGGCCTTGGTCGGCGGAATCGAGGCGGCGATCCAGCGCTTCTGGGTCGACACCAACTCGCGCCACCGCTTCCTGAAGGCCGACCGCGAGCGCCCGATCCTGGCGCCCGAGACGCTGTTCCTGTCCGACGAGAACTTCTTCACGCTGGCCAAGCCGTTCGCGCGCTGGGCCATCGCGCAAGAGCCGGCGCCGGCCTCCGAGATCTCGGCGCCGATGCCCGACGTGGCCGTCAACCGCCACGCCGACGACCCGCTCACGCGCCTGCGCGAGTACCTGCTGCAACCGGGCCGGCGCGTGATGATCTGCGCCGAGTCGAACGGCCGGCGCGAAACCTTGCAGCAGTACTTCGCCGAATACGGCCTGGCGTTCGCGCCGGTCGAGGGCTTCGCCGGCTTCCAGGCCAGCGACAGCGCGCTGACGCTCGGCGTGGCGCCGCTGCACGCCGGCTTCGAGCTGTTCGCGCCGGACGGCAACCTGGCCTTCGTCACCGAGACCGAGCTGTACGCCGGCTCCGGGCGGCGCGTCGGCAAGAAGAAGCAGGAAGGCGCGACCCAGGTCGAATCGATGGTGCGCGACCTGTCCGAGCTCAAAATCGGCGACCCGGTGGTGCACGTCAACCACGGCATCGGGCGCTACATGGGCCTGACCAGCATGGACCTGGGCGAAGGCGAGACCGAATTCCTGCACCTCGAATACGCCAAGGACACCAAGCTCTACGTGCCGGTGTCGCAGCTGCACGTCATCTCGCGCTACTCGGGCGCCTCGCCGGAGGACGCGCCGCTGCACGCGCTCGGCTCGGGCCAGTGGGAAAAGGCCAAGCGGCGCGCCTTCGAACAGGTGCGCGACACCGCCGCCGAGCTGCTCAACCTGTACGCCCGGCGCGCGCTGCGCCAGGGCCACGCCTTCGAATACTCGGCGCACGACTACGAGCGCTTCGCCGACAGCTTCGGCTTCGAGGAAACGCCCGACCAGCAGGCCGCCATCACCGCCGTGCTGAAGGACATGACCTCGGGCAAACCGATGGACCGGCTGGTGTGCGGCGACGTCGGCTTCGGCAAGACCGAGGTGGCGCTGCGCGCCGCCTTCGTCGCCGTCATGGGCGGCAAGCAGGTCGCGATCCTGGCGCCGACCACGCTGCTCGCCGAGCAGCACGCGCAAACCTTCGCCGACCGCTTCGCCGACTGGCCGGTGCGCATCGCCGAGCTGTCGCGCTTTCGCACCGGCAAGGAGATCACGCAGGCCGTCAAGGGCATGTCCGACGGCACGCTCGACATCGTCATCGGCACCCACAAGCTGCTCTCGCCGGACGTCAAATTCACCCGCCTCGGCCTCGTCATCATCGACGAGGAACACCGCTTCGGCGTGCGCCAGAAGGAAGCGTTAAAAGCGCTGCGCGCCGAGGTCGACGTGCTGACGCTGACGGCGACGCCGATCCCGCGCACGCTCGGCATGGCCTTGGAGGGCCTGCGCGAATTCTCGATCATCGCCACCGCGCCGCAAAAGCGCCTGGCCATCAAAACTTTTGTCCGCAGCGAGAACGAATCGATCATCCGCGAGGCCTGCCTGCGCGAATTGAAGCGCGGCGGCCAAATCTACTTCCTGCACAACGAAGTCGAAACCATCGGCAACCGCATGGCGATGCTGACCGAGTTGCTGCCGGAGGCGCGCATCGCCGTCGCGCACGGCCAGATGCACGAGCGCGACCTGGAAAAAGTGATGCGCGACTTCGTCGCCCAGCGCTACAACATCCTGCTGTGCACCACCATCATCGAGACCGGCATCGACGTGCCGACCGCCAACACCATCATCATGCACCGGGCCGACAAATTCGGCCTGGCCCAGCTGCACCAGCTGCGCGGCCGGGTCGGCCGCTCGCACCACCAGGCCTACGCCTACCTGCTGGTGAACGACGTGAGCGGTCTGAGCAAGCTGGCCCAGCGCCGCCTCGACGCCATCCAGCAGATGGAAGAACTGGGCAGCGGCTTTTATCTGGCCATGCACGACCTGGAAATCCGCGGCGCCGGCGAAGTGCTGGGCGACAGCCAGTCCGGCGAAATGACGGAAATCGGCTTCCAGATGTATTCCGACATGCTGAGCGAGGCGGTGCGCTCGCTGAAGGCCGGCAAGGAGCCGGACCTGGCCGCGCCGCTGGCCTCGACCACCGAGATCAACCTGCACGTGCCGGCGCTGCTGCCGGCCGACTTCTGCGGCGACGTGCACGAGCGCCTGTCGGTTTATAAACGGCTGGCCAACTGCAACGAGCAGGGCAAGATCGACGACATGCAGGAAGAACTGATCGACCGCTTCGGCAAGCTGCCCGACGCCGTCAAGGCGCTGATCGAAACGCACCGCCTGCGCATCGCCGCCAAGACCGTCGGCATCGTCAAGATCGACGCCCACGGCGAGGCGGCCACGCTGCAATTCATGGTCAAGCCGCCGATCGACGCCCAGCGCATCATCGAACTGATCCAGAAAAACCGGCACATCAAGCTCAACGGCCAGGACAAGCTGAAAATCACCATCGCCATGCCCGACCTGGCCGCGCGCGTCACCCAAATCAAAACCACCATCAAACAGCTGGCATCGTCATGACCACCAACCAAAACACCACCACCAACCTGATCCTGCAAGGCCTGGGCGACTGCGCCGCGCAACTGCAAAGCGTCGCCGCGCTGGCCGCGCCGCAGCGTTTAGTAAAACTGAGCGAGCGCGCCCTGCGCTGCGAAGGCGTGAGCGAAACCCCGGCCCTGCGCCAGAGCATCGACGCGGCCGCGCTGGCGGCCGGCATCGACGCCACCTTCATGAGCGGCGCGCGCAAGCTGACCGATTTCAAACTGGTCGCGATGGACATGGACTCGACCCTCATCACCATCGAGTGCATCGACGAAATCGCCGACATGCAGGGCTTGAAGCCGCAAGTGTCGGCCATCACCGAGGCGGCGATGCGCGGCGAACTCGACTTCTCCGAAAGCCTGACGCGCCGCGTGGCGCTGCTCGAAGGGCTGGACGCGGCGGCGCTGCAACGCGTCTACGACGAACGCCTCGGCCTGTCGATGGGCGCCGAGGCGATGCTGGCCGGCGTCAAGGCGGCCGGCATGAAGACGCTGCTGGTGTCGGGCGGCTTCACCTTCTTCACCGAGCGCCTGAAACCGCGGCTCGGGCTCGACCACACCCACGCGAACCAGCTGGAAATCGTCGATGGCAAACTGACCGGGCGGGTGATCGGCGGCATCGTCGACGCCGAAGAAAAGAAGCGCACGGTATTGCGCGTGTGCGCCGAGATGGGCATAGCACCGTCGCAAACCATCGTCATGGGCGACGGCGCGAACGACTTGAAGATGATGGGGATTTCCGGATTGTCGGTGGCCTTCCGCGCCAAGCCGGTGGTGCGCGCTCAGGCCGACGTGGCGCTCAACTTCGTCGGCCTCGACGGCGTGCTGACTTTGCTGGGCTGATCGGGGGATTGTTGTTTGGAGAGGGCCGGGCGGCGCCGACCGATCCGGCTCAACCATTTGGGTGTGCCGATTCGGTGCCGTCAGACGTAATGCTGCAATATCCTCACGGCTTGATGATCCAATCCTCAACGGTCAGGGCACCATGGGGAACAAGGGAAAAAGCCTTGTCGTGCGTTACGAGAGTCGCTTTAGCAGCCACCGCATGCGCGGCAATCATCATGTCGAGCGCGCCAAGAGTGATGCCGGACGCGGCGCAGGAGGATCGCAAATCACCATAGACGGTTGCGGCCTCCCCATCCCAAGGCAACACCTCAACACGAAGCAAAAATTCACGTATGAGACTTGCAAAGGCCGCTGGATGCCCCTTGCGGGCCAAGCCGTAAAGCAGTTCGGCTTGCGTAACAACCGAGACGATGATGCTTTCCATCGGCAGTGCAGCCAGTCGTTGACGAACTTCGGGCGGATGCCCTTTGATGACGTAGCTCGCCATGTTCGTGTCGAGCATGAAACGGCTCAAAACAAGTTCCGTTCTTCGGCCGGCACGTCTTCGCGGTCAATCATGAAATCGGCCGGGATGTCGGTGCGGTCGGCAAGTTCGAAAAACTCTTGCCAAGATGTTGGCTTAGGCGATAGCACGACCTCGCCCGTTGCCGGGTCGCGCCGAATGAAAACTTCCGTCCCCTGAAACCGGAACTCGATTGGCAGCCGTACCGCTTGGCTGCCTCCGGTGGTAAAAAGCTTGGCGGTGGATGGCATTTAAACGTCCTTTTCGATACATATTCAAAATATATACCGCTCTCCGGCACATATCAAGGATAGCTATTTTCCCATTTTTATTTGTAGATACCGCTGGCGCAGCGCTGTGGAATGCGAGCCGGCGCGAGCGAATGCAAGCCCGCCGCGACGGCAGTCGTCGAACTTGGCGCCTCAATGGCCATTTCGACGACTTCGCTTTCTCTGCGCGAGGTACAAGCGCGACACGTAACCAACGGTCGCGATAAGCGCCAGAATCAGCAGCGCGCTGATCGCAATCGCTTGCGGCGGCAGCCCTTCCGCCCCGCCACTTTCATACAACGACCTGAAAATGCCCAGATACAGGCCGCTGAGCAAGCCCGCCAATCCGAAAACACACCCCAAGATCCAGCCCGACAGCGACACACGGTTTTTCGGTTCCACGCCGATCTCCTTTTCGATTGGACGACTCGATGGTGGACAGCTCGTTTCGATAACTGGTTCGCCCGGAAGCGAACCCGCTTGCCCCCGTACGCCTCGCCGCGGCTATTTGCCCAGCCGATCGCGCCGGAAAGGCTCGGCGGGCGGACGCCGCCGTCGCGGCGCGCCGGGTTTTTTCGCTTTTCACCTTGTTGCCGCTCAAAAAGGGTTAATATACATGGAGAAATAATTCTTGGCAGAATGATCTCGCAGGTAGCCAGGCGGCAACGACATGCGGGCTCCACAACAATAAGAACAGGGATCGCCATGCGCCTGAGTTCCACGATTAACCGCCCCATGGCATGTCCGCCACCCGGCCATCTGCCGCCCGCAACCGCGCGAGGCCGGGCATGAACCCGCAGAACCGGCGCATCCTGCTGATCGACGACATGGCGGCGATCCACCAGGATTTCCGCAAGATCCTGGTCGGCGCGACCGAGACGCCCGATCTGGACCAGGTCGAGGCGGCCCTGTTCGGCGATCCGCGGCCCAAGGTCCGGATCGGCTTCGAGATCGACTCCGCCTACCAGGGCCAGGAGGGCTTGCAGATGCTGCGCGCGGCGCGGCAGGCGGACCGGCCGTATGCGATGGCCTTCGTCGACATGCGCATGCCGCCGGGCTGGGACGGCGTCGAGACCGTCGAGCGGCTGTGGCGCGACGATCCGCTGCTGCAGATCGTCCTCTGCACCGCCTATTCCGACGCCTCGTGGGACGAGGTGCTCGAACGGCTCGACGTCGGCGACCGCCTGCTGATCCTGAAAAAGCCGTTCGACGCGATCGAGGTGTTCCAGCTGGCCTGCACCCTGACGGCGAAATGGAACATGGGCCGGCAGGCCGCCGCGCAGCTCGCGCGGCTCGAGGAGGCGGTGCAGGAGCGCACCAGCGACATCACCCGCGCCAACGAGGCGCTGCAGGCCGAGGTGAGCGAACGCAAGCACCTGCAGGGGCAGCTGGTGCAATCGGAGAAGCTGGCCTCGATCGGCCAGCTGGCCGCCGGCGTGGCGCACGAGATCAACAACCCGATCGGCTATATTTTTTCCAACTTCAGCACCCTGCAGGGCTACCTCGACCAGCTGTTCCTCATGCTGGGCGCCTACCAGAACGCCGAGGCCAGCGTCAGCTCGCCCGAGCACGCCGCCACCCTGCTCCACCTGCGCGCGCAGGTCGAGCTCGAATTCCTGATGCAGGACATCCCGGAGCTGATGCGCGAATCGCTGCAGGGCGTCGTGCGGGTGCGCCAGATCGTGCAGGACCTGAAGGATTTCGCGCGCGTCGATTCGAGCGCCGAATGGCAGTTCGCGAACCTGCACAACGGCATCGATTCGACGCTCAACATGGCCGCCAGCGAAATCAAGTACAAGGCCGACGTGGTCAAGGAGTACGGCGCGATCCCCGACATCGAATGCCTGCCGTCGCAGATCAACCAGGTGGTGCTGAACCTGGTGGTCAACGCGGCGCACGCCATCGCCGACGCGCAGGAAAGCGGGGCCCAACGGCCCGGCCGCATCAGCGTGGGAACGCGACGACAAGGGTACTGGGCGGAGCTATGGGTGGCCGACACTGGGACCGGCATCCCGCCTGAGGTCCGGACCCGCGTGTACGATCCCTTCTTCACCACCAAAGACGTTGGGCGGGGCACCGGGCAGGGGCTGGCCATCGCCCG
>JACMLV010000169.1 GCA_014379395.1 Burkholderiaceae bacterium | reverse complement strand
GGCGGCGGGCGCCTCCATCGATTTGCCTTCGATGGCGTTGGTGAGGATCAGCTCAAGCTCGTGCGGCATGGCCGGCAGGCTTTCCGGCGCGGCGCCATTGGCCAGCTCGGTCAACTGGTCGGCGACGAAGCCCGACGCCTGCAGCGCCGCCTCGATCGCGATCGGCGTGACCGGCGCGGCGCCGGTGCGCAAGGCGTCGAACAGATTTTCCGTCAGATGGCAAGCGGCCACCAGCGCCGGCAAATTCATGAAACCGGCGCCGCCCTTGATCGTATGGAACGAGCGGAACACGGCGTTCAAGGTTTCCTTGTTGTCGGGGTCGCGTTCGAGGCGCAATAAGTGCTCTTCGACGTTGACCGCCAGATCCATCGCCTCGACGACGAAGTCCTTCAGCATATCATCCATTAGAACCCCAGATCGGCGAGAAGGTCGTCGACGTTATCTTGATCCAAGGCCACCGACGGCGTCGACGGGCCTTCCATCAGCAACACCGGCTTTTGCGCCAGTTTTTCCTTGACACCCGGCGGCGCATTATCGCGCAGCAATTCGGCCAGCTCGTGCTCGACCGTCTTGGTGATCGTGACCACTTTCTTGATCAACTGCCCGGTGATGTCCTGGAAATCCTGGGCCATCATGATTTCCAGCAAGCGCGCCTTCTCGGCCTCGCTGGCTTCGGCCACGACATGGGCGAACTGGCGCGAGTCACCGGCCAGGGTCTTGAATTCTTCCAGGCTGAGTTGGCCGGCGAACAGCGCGTTCCAGCGGTTTTCCATTTCATGGGCGCGCTTTGACAGGGCGTCCTGGGCCGGCATGCCGTCGTCGAGCGTGTTGAGGACCTTGTTGGCGGCCTGCTCGGTGAGGCTGGCGACATACTCGAGGCGATCCTGGGCGTCGACGATTTGCGAGGACGCCTCGCTCAAGGCCTTGTCGTAACCGAGTTCGCGCAGCGAATCATGCAATAGGCGCACGATGCCGCCGAGTCGATCAAACATCGGCTTGTCGCCGCCATCGGCGCCGCCATCGGCGCTGGCCGCTCCGGTTTCGCCGCTCACTTGGGATGCGGCGGGGCCGCCGGCCGGTTGATCCGCTGCGATCTGATCGAACAGGGCTTCTAAATCATCCTCGGCTGCCGGTGCCGCAGCAGGCGCAGGCGCCGCTGCGGCGGGCGCACATTGCGCAGACACTTCATCGAATAGTGCGTCGAAATCATCAGCGGCATTGGCCATAGTCCCTGCTTCTCCATTATTTGTGAAATTTGTCGCCTAAAACGCGTTGCTTGCAATAGATTCACGCCGGCAATTTTTGATGCAAAAATGACCCGTGCAATCTTGCACTGACGCGAGTGTAGCAGGGCACCGGCTGATTGGTAAATCTGAAAACGCGCGCAGCGGCAAAGAAACGCCCGGATCGGGACTTCCTCGCCACGCCAATTGATTTCATTGTCTTTCTGAAATATTAACATTGAATGCAATCAACGGATCGCGAACGCCCCGGTCCGATCGAAAAAGCGCGCATTTTTTGATGCAGAGACGTAACATTGTTGATGCAGAGGCGTAACATTGTTGATATGCATCAAGCTGCCCTTGGGCGAACGCGATCTACAATCGGTCGAGCGGCGGCATCGGACCGTTTCATTTCAGACCAGGAAATCAGCATGTATAAGAAGATTCTGATCACCACCGACGGCTCAGCCGTTTCCCAGTCGACCGCGTGCGCCGGGGTCGCTTTCGCCGCGCAGATGCAAGCCCAAGTGCTCGCCTTATACGTCGCGCCCGAATACCAGTATCCAGTCTATGTGGAAATTATTCCGCCCAATTATCCGAGCGAGGACGAGTATCGCGTGGCGATGAGCAAGGCCGGCGCCGAGCATTTGCAAGCGATCGTCGACGCGGCCGCCAAGGCCGGCTTGGATTGCGTGGCGCTGACGGAGTTTTCCGACAGCCCGGCCTTGAAAATCGTCGACGTCTCCGAACGCCACGCCTGCGACCTTATCTTCATGGGTTCGCACGGGCGCAGCGGCTGGGGGCAGCTGCTCTTGGGCAGCGTCACCAACAAGGTGCTGTCGCATTCAAAACTGCCGGTTCTGGTACACCGCCTGATCGAGCAACCCGAAGCCTGAGGGACCGGCGCACCTTTGCCGGCCCGTCGAACAGTAAGAAAACGGCAAATTATGCGACAATCACAAGCGGCGTTGACTTCATGGAAGTCGCCGCTTCAATCTGACAACCAAGGCTGCTCTTTATTTCCCCTATGATACGAATTGTCATTGCCGACGACCACACCATCATGCGCGAGGGCTTGAAACGCATACTCGACGGCGCCCCCGATATCGATATTGTCGGCGAGGCGATCGATGGCTTCGAGGTGCTCGGCCATGTGCGCCAGGGCGGCTTCGATTTGCTGTTGCTCGACTTGTCGATGCCGGGGCGTAGCGGCGTCGACCTGATCCGGCAAATCAAGAGCGAGGCGCCGAAGCTGGCGATCCTGATTTTGACCATGCACGAAGAGGAGCAATACGCGGTGCGCGCCATCCGCGCCGGCGCGCAGGGCTATTTGACCAAGGAGAGCGCCGGCACGCAACTGGTCGGCGCGATTCGCAAGGTGGCCTCGGGCCGTCCCTACATCAGCGCCGAGGTGGCCGAGCAATTGGTGCTCAACATCATGATGCCCAATGAAAGCTTGCTCCACAAGCAATTATCGGATCGCGAGTTCGAGGTCTTTTCCTTGCTCGTGGCGGGCAAATCGATCACCGAAATCGCCAATAATTTGCATCTGAGCGTCAAAACCGTCAGCACCCACAAGACCCGCATCCTGCAAAAAATGAGCATGACGTCCCTGTCTGAAATGGTGCAGTACGCCGTCGCGCACCGCCTGTTGTCGCCCTTCAAGACCTGAATCCCCCCGCCTTCCCGCGCGCGGCCCCGCAGCGGCCCCGCCACCAGCTCCGAGGTAGGAACAATCCTACCGAGTGCGAGCCGTCTCCTACCGTGATATTCAGCGCTTGCTGATATCAATCAAGGCATTCCGTTGGCATACTGAAATCAGCGCATCAAGTTGCTTGCCAGTTATTTCCGTTCTTGACCGAGCGGTCGGCGCTTCGACGAATTCATCGCCTGCGCTGACTATATACGGCGGCGCGCCGCCCTTTTCCTTAACCCGATATCCGAAACTCGATGTACCTGCCACCAGGAGATGAGCATGCTGTCTACGCAAACGTCTGAAATCCGCGCCACTTCGCCATCAGCTGTGCCGTCCTCCTCGATGGAAGCGGGCCGCCAGCGTCAAGGGCGGCTCTGGTCGAATTTGAAAGAGGTGTGTGACTTGCTCCATATTTCGACGGCCTGCTCCATCGTCGCCGACGAGTTGCTGTTCCAGCATGTCCAATTCAAGACCGGGCAACGGGTCCACACCATCGGCCAGCCCTTCGACACCCTCTACATCGTCAACTCGGGCTTTCTGAAAACCGTGTTGATCGATGAATTCGGCAATGAGCAAGTGCTCAGTTTTCCAATGAAGGGCGACATGCTCGGCGTCGACGGCATCCATTCCAAGCATTACTCCTCGGAAGCGGTCGCCCTGTCCGACTGCGACCTGATTTTGCTGCCGTTCAAAAAGCTGACGGCGCTCGGGCGTGTCCACATCGAGCTCGAAAACGTGATGTACGGCGTGATGAGCCGCGAACTGGTGCGCGAGCAGGCCATGATCGGCATGCTCGGCGCGCTCAGCGCCGAGGCGCGCGTGGCGCGCTTCCTGGTGTCGCTGGCCGATCGCTTCGCGCAGATGGGGTATTCGAGCAAACTGTTCAATTTGCGCATGACGCGCCACGAAATCGGCAGCTACCTCGGCCTGACCCTGGAAACGGTCAGCCGCACCCTGTCGGCCTTCAATGAAATCGGCCTGATCACGGTGGACCAGCGCACCATCGGCATCAAGGACGCCGAAGCCTTGAAGACGCTGCGCCGCCTGCCGCCGTCGCGCTCGCGCGCCAAGCAGCTGGCCGCGGCCAAACTGAAGGCCGGCGTTGCCGCCGACGCGGCCG
>JACMLV010000168.1 GCA_014379395.1 Burkholderiaceae bacterium | reverse complement strand
CTTTACGACCAGAAAGCGTCTGGCGAGAGCAGCGTCCTTCTCGAAGTACTTCTTGAATTCGCTCCAGGTGTTGGCCGCGACCGAGCGCATCTCGCCACGGGCCAATGCCGGCTTGAGCAGATTGGCCGCGTCGCCCTGGCCGGCCGGCCCGCCCGCGCCGATCATCGCGTGCGCCTCGTCGATGAACAGGATGATCGCGTGCGGACTCTTCTTGACCTCGTCGATCACGTTCTTGAGCCGGCTTTCAAACTCGCCCTTGACGCTGGCGCCGGCCTGCAGCAGCCCCATGTCGAGCGTGTGGATCCGCACCCCGCGCAGCAGCGGCGGGACGTTGCCGACGGCGATGCGCAGCGCCAAGCCCTCGACCACGGCGGTCTTGCCGACGCCGGCCTCGCCGGTCAGGATCGGATTGTTCTGGCGGCGCCGCATCAGGATGTCCGTCACCTGGCGGATCTCGAGCTCGCGCCCGATCACCGGGTCGAGCTTGCCCGCTTGCGCGAGCTGGGTCAGGTTGGTGGTGAACTGGTCGAGCGCCGGGGTTTTCGTGCCGGCCTGAAGCGCCGGGTCGACGTGCGCGGCGTCGGCGCCGCCCAGCGCCGCCACCGCCACGCTGGGCTCCTCCTGCGAGCCGAGCGTGTATTGGTCGAGCCGGTGCTTCAATTCGGCGAGCGGGAAGCGGGCGAACAGCTTGGAGGCGCGCGGCGCCAGCTGGGCCAGGTCCGGCTCGGTAAGCAGCGCCAGCAACAAATGCCCGCTGCGGATGCAGCTCGACGGCGGCAGGTGGCACGAGGCGATCAGCCAGGCCTGCTCGAACAGCTGCGGCAGGTGGCGCGAAAACACCGGCGTGCGCGCGCTGCCGCTCTTGAAGCTGGCGATTTCCCGCCGCAGATCGGCCTCCAGCGCCGACAGGTTGATATCGCAGCGGCGCGCGATGACGACGAAATCGCTGCGTTCCTGCTCCAGCAAGGCCAGGAACACGTGCTCGATATCGACCTCGTATTGCCCGAGGCTCACGCAAATGCCGGCCGCGCGCGTGGTGGCGACGCGGCTGATGTCGTTGAGTTTGCCGATCAGGGTTTTCAAATTAATGCTCATGCGCTCGCTCCGTGGTTGATTCCATCGGCGGCCGGCGGCGAAATCGTAAAAGACCGCGGCATCGCGCCGCGATCTTTACAACGCCGCGCCGGTTGCCGCTCAGGCCGTCTTATTGGTCGACAAATCCCAGCCGCCCGAGGTGTTGCCGCCGGCGCCGCCGGCGATTTTCTGCTGCGTGTACTTCCATTTCACCTTGGAGAATTTGAGGCCGACGTGCTCGGCCAGGATGTCGCCCTGGCCGACCGACTCGGAGACCGAGCCGATCAGCAAATTCTCCAGTTCGATCTCGAAGTATTTGATGCGCTCGCCCTGTCCGTCGGCGCGCATGAATTCGAAGCGCGCCTTGGGGATGGTCTTGCCCTGGGCGCAGGTTTGCAGCAGGATCGGCGAGGCCAGGTCGGCCAGCTTGGAAAAGACGATGTCGCTGTGCTCGCAGCGCTCGGCGGTGTGGCCGCCGCCGGTCGAGGCGGTCGCCGACTTGGGCTGCGCCACGTCCCACTGCACCGATTGGCACTCGATCCAGTCCTTGTGCCGGTCGTCGGCCGATTCGCCTTTGATGCCATCGATTTGCAGGTATACGTCTATTGCCATTATTGACTCCTCAGGTGGGGAAGCGATCTTGACGATCAGGATTTGGTCGACTGCGGCAACTCCGCGACCAGACGGAGGGAAACCGAGAGCTCGTCGAGCTGGAAGTGCGGGCGCAGGAAGGACACGGCGCGGTAGACGCCGGGCCGGCCCGCCACCTCGCTGACCATGACGGAGGCCTCGCGCAGCGGAAACTGGGCCTTTTGCTCCTGGCTGGCGTTGTCGTCGAGCAGCACGTACCTCATCAGCCAGCGGTTCAGGAAATCCTCGACGTTGGAGGCGGCGCTGAAGCTGCCGACCTTGTCGCGCATCATCGCCTTCATGTAGTGGGCGATGCGCGAGACGGCGAACATGTATTGCAGCTGGGACGACAGGATGGCGTTGGCGTTGGCCGCGTCGGTGTCGTACTTGCGCGCCTTCTGGGCCGACTGGGCGCCGAAGAAGGCGGCGTAGGCGGTGTTCTTGCAATGCACCAGCGAGATGAAGCCGAGGTCGCTCAACTCCTTTTCGCGGCGGTCGGTGATGGCCACCTCGGTCGGGCATTTCAGCGCCACCTCGCCCTCGTCGGTCTTGAAGGTGTGTGTCGGCAGGTCGTCGACCAGGCCGCCGCCCTCGACGCCGCGGATCGCGGCGCACCAGCCGTAGTCGCCGAAGGCGGTGCTGAGCTTGACGCCGAAGGCGTAGGCGGCGTTGCACCACAGGTATTTCTGGTGGTCGGTGCCGTCGACCTCCTCGACGAAGTTGAAGCCCTCGACGGTGCCGCCGTCGAGCGGGTTGAACGGCAGGCGGCCGAGAAAGCGCGGCAGGGTCAGGCCGACGTAGCGCGCGTCCTCCGAGTCGCGGAAGGCCTTCCACTTGATGTACTCGACCGTGTCGAACACCTTGGACAGGTCGCGCGGCTTGCCCAGGTCGCCATACGTCTCGAGCCCGAACAGCTCCGGCGCGGCGGCCGCGACGAAGGGCGCGTGGGCGGCGGCCGCCACGTGCGACATCTGCTCGACGAAATAGACGTCCTCGGGCTGGCGCGTGATGGAAAAGTCGCCCAGCAGCGCGGCGAACGGGGCGCCGCCGAAGGTGCCGAACTCCTCCTCGTAGACCTTCTTGAACATGCTGCTCTGGTCGAATTCCAGCGCCGCCTGGAAGTCCTTGACCAGCTCGCGCTTGGTGGCGTTGAACAGGCGGATCCGCAGTCGCGTGCCGGTGCTGGAGTTCTGCACCAGGTAGTGCAGCCCGGTCCAGCTCTGTTCGAGCTTCTGGAAGGCGGGCGCGTGCATGACGGCGCTGAGCTGGCTGGAGATGAGTCGGTCCAGTTCGGCCACCCGGGCGTCGATGGTGGCCGACAGGTTGGCCGACAGCACCACGGTGCCGTCGAGCACCTGGCCGGCCAGCTCGGCGATCAGATCCTTGGCGCGGGCGTGCTCGACGCCGGACTTGGCGACCTTGCTCTGCTCGACGATCTGGTCGAGCAGGTCGGCCGGCGCGGTAATGACGGCGGCGGCGGCCGGGGCGGAACTTGGGAGCGCTTGCGCGGACATCTCAGTCCTCCCGCTTCGGTGGGTTCGCCTGCAGCGCGGCCAGGCTTTCGCTGTTGCCCAGCACCTCGGTCAACAGGTCCTCGAGCTTGTCGTTGCCGGCCAGCTTGTTGCGCAGGTCGGCCAGCTTGGTGCGCGCCTCGAGCAGCTTGCGCAGCGGCTCGACCTGGCGCACCACCGATTCGGGGCGGAAGTCGGCCATCGCGTTAAAGCGCAGCTCGACGCCGAACTGGCCGCCCTGCTCGCCGAGCAGGTTGGGCACCTGGAAGCGCGCCACCGGGCCGACGCCCCGCATCACCTCGTCGAAGTTGTCGCGGTCGATGGCGACGAACTTGCGGTCCTTGAGGCGCTTCTTGTCGGCCTCGGGATCGCCGCCGAAGTCGCCCAGCACGCCCAGCACGAAGGGCAATTCCTTGCTTTCGACGGCGTCGCCGATTTCGACGTCGTAGGTCATCTGCACCCGCGGCGGACGCACCTTTTGCAGCCGCTTTTGAACACTGTCGCCTTTTGCCATGACACCTCCATCAAGTGGTGGGAAGCGGACGGCGCGGCGCGCCGCCAGCCGGGTGGCCTTATTTGAGGTTGCCGAAGGGATCGCCGGCGCCCTTGCCGCCGATCGATTTCACAGGCGCCGCATTGGTGCCGGACCCGGCGGCGGACTTTCTGGGCGCCTTGCGGGCGCCGGCGGCGGGCGGCGGCACCAGCACCTCTTCGCCAAGGCTGCCGCGCAGGGTCTTGGCCAGCTCCTGGGCCTCGGCGCGCAGCGAGCCGCCGACGTTGTTTTGCACGTGCAGATCGGCCAGCGCGCGGCTCGCCAGGCGCAGGCCGGCGACGGCGACAATGCTGTTGGCGACCTTGTCCTGCGGGTCGCGCTGCAAGGCTTCGAGCGCGTTGACGATGGCCTCGGCGTAGTTGCCGTGGTCGAATTTGATCTGCGCCATCTGGACCCACGGCGTCTTGTCGGCCGGGAAGGCGCCGGCCGCGCCCTTGAGCAGCGCCAGCGCCTGGTCGCGCTGGCCGGCCTTGGCGGCGAGGTCGGCCTCGGCCATCACGCGCTCGAGCGGCGCCGTCGTCTTGTGCGGGAAGTTGGCGCCATCGCCGGCGCAGCCGCCCAACAACAGGGCGCAGCCAAAGCAAGGCAGTATGGTTCGAAGTGTCATCGGATATCCCTTGAAAAAAGCGGCGCGGGGCCGGGCCGGGGCGGCGGAAAATAGTACGCCAAGGAAATTATTGACTTGTGGAATGAATGCAAAATTGCGGGCGCACAAACAAAAATTAGTTCCCCGGCCGGGCGCGAAATTTGATTGGTCGAGCTGATCCAGCGCAGGGCCGGGCCATCTATGAGGCCGTCGTCGCCCGGCCCGAACCGCCGTGCCACTTGCTTGTGCGCAAGTAGTGATTTTGGGCATCGGATTAAATGGCGGAAAGCATTGTCGCCTTGCGACATGCCACTCCTCCCCGCCACGGAACGCCCATGCGCCCGACCCTGCCGCCCCGCCAACGCCAGCACCGGCAATCGCACCGGCGGCCACGCCGTCTTCGAGTCCTGCACGCGCCGCTTATCGCCACGCCGAGGTCGCGGTTGCGGCCGAAACGCAGTGCCGCCGAAAATGCTAGCTAGATCGGCGTGTTAGGACCCCGGAGCCTGTCCCCTCAGGATCACGCGAGTGAGCTCGGGAGGGGCGCCGACGCGGACGGGAGGGCCCCAGTAGCCGGCGCCGCGGGAGACGTGGAGCTGGGTGGCGCCGATGGTGTAGCGGCCGGCGAGGAGGCCGCCTTGCTGGAGGGAGACGATGTAGTGCCAGGGCCAGATCTGGCCGCCGTGGGTGTGGCCGGAGAGCTGGAGATCGGGGGCGTGGGACGAGGCGGCGTGGATCTGGCGGGGCTGGTGGGCCAGGAGGATGGTGGGGAGGTGAGGCGTGCGGGTGGCGAGGGCGGCGGCGTAGTCGGCGCCGTGGCCGGGGTACATGTCGGCGCCGTGATCGTCGACGCCGGCGAGATGGAAGGAGGAGGTGCCGCGGGTGATGGTGACGTGGGTGTTGCGGAGGGGGGTCATGCCGAGGCGGGTGAGCTCGGCGAGCCAGGCGTCGACGCCGGAGTAGTATTCGTGGTTGCCGGTGACGAAGTAGACGCCGTGGGGCGCGCGCAGGTTGGCGAGGGGGGCGGCGCGATCGCGCAGGTCGGCGACGGTGCCGTCGACGAGATCGCCAGTGACGGCGATGAGGTCGGGCTGGAGGGCGTTGACGCGGGCGACCAGGTCTTCGATGAAGTCGCGGCCGACGGTGTTGCCGATGTGGACGTCGGTGATCTGGACGATGGTGAAGCCGTCGAGATCGGGGCCGAGGTTGGGCAGGGTGACGGGGACGTCGTTGACGTCGTGGGCGCCGAGGGCGTGACGGACGCCG
>JACMLV010000167.1 GCA_014379395.1 Burkholderiaceae bacterium | reverse complement strand
CTGGCCGGCCGCGGGCCGCTGCGGCGCAGCGAGCTCGACGGTGATCCGCAAGCGCTCGGCCTGCCGTCCTGGCATCCGCCGGTGCACTCCTTCCTCGGCGTGCCGATCGCCGCGGCCGGCCGCGGCTACGGCTGGATCTATCTGGTCGACAAGAGCGGCGCCGACGAATTTAGCGAAATCGACGAGCGCGCCGTGGCGACGGTGGCGACCCAGCTCGCGGTGGCCTATGAAAACCTGGGCCTGTACGCCGAGATCCAGGGCAACCTGGTGCAGTTGCAGGAAGAGCTGGCCGCGCGCCAGCGCATCACCGACCAGTTGCACGACAGCGACGCGCGCTTTCGCCAGCTGGCCGAAAACATCCACGAGGTGTTTTTCCTGATCGACACGGTGCGGGCCGAGGTGCTCTACATCAGCCCGGCCTACGAGGCGATCTGGGGCCACAGCTGCGCCAGCCTGTACGCCAGGCCGGACTCGTGGATGGACGCCGTGCATCCGGACGACCGGGCCCAGCTGATCGCCGAGCGCGGCCGCGACGGCGCCTTCGACCAGCGCTACCGCATCGTGCGCCCGGACGGCGAGATCCGTTGGATCCATGCGCGCGGCTTCCCGGTGCACGACCCGAACGGGGTGCAGTACCGGGTCGCCGGGGTGGCCGCCGACATCACCCAGCAAATGCAGCTGCAGCAGTCGCTGCGCGAGCGCGAAGCGGGCTTGCAACGGGCCCAGCTGGTCGCGCGCATGGCCCACGTCGTCACCGGCGCGGACGGCGCCTTCCAGAGCTGGTCGGCGACGCTGCCGCAACTGATCGGGCACAACGCCATTCCGGCGAGCGGGCGCGACTGGCTGAACATCGTCGAACCCGGCGACCGCGCGCGCCTGCGCCAGACCTGCATCGACGCCGGCCGCGCCGGCCTGCGGCTCGACCTCGAATACCGGATCCGGCGCGGGGACGGCGAGCTGATCCAGCTGCACCATGTGATGGAGCCGCTCGAAGGCAGCGGCGGGATCGGCGAGCGCACGCGCTGGTTCAACACCTTGCAAGACGTCACCGAGCAACGCGAGCAGCAGCGCCGCATCGGCCGCCTGAGCCAGATCTACGCGGTGCAAAGCGGGGTCAATTCGGCCATCGTCCGGCTGCACGAGCGCGACGAGCTGCTCCAGGAAGCCTGCCGGGTCGCGGTCGGGCAGGGCGCCTTCAGCATGGCCTGGGCCGCCGTGATCGACCCGCTCACGCAAGAGGGCAAGGTGGTGGCCTGCGTCGGCGGCGAGCCCGGCTACGTCGAGCGGATCGTGCTGCACACCCGGCCGGCCGGCCCCGACAGCGCACGCCCGGCCTGCGTCGCCCTGCGCGAACGGCGCCAGGTCATCTGCAACGACATCGGCGCCGAACTGGCGCTGGCGCCGCTGCGCGCCCAATTGCTGGCCGGCGGCCACCGCGCGCTGGCCGTGCTGCCCTTGATGATCGAGAACCGGGTGGCGGCCATGATCGCCCTGTTCGCCGACGAGATCGACTTCTTCGCCCAGCCGGACCGCCAAAAACTGCTCGACGAACTGGCCGGCGACCTCTCGTTCGGGCTGCAATCGATCGACAAAGAGGAGCGCCTGAACTATCTGGCCTACTACGACGTGCTGACCGGCCTGCCCAATGGCATGCTGTTCAACGACCGCCTGGCGCAGTTCCTGCACGCGGCGGCCGGCGCGGACGACCCGGTCGCCGCCATCGTCATCAACCTCGACCATTTCGTGCAGCTCAACGACGCGCTCGGGCGCCACGCCGGCGACACCGCGCTCAAAACGGTGGCCCAGCGCCTCACGCTCGGCCTGCGCGAGCCCTGCAGCGTGGCGCGCATCGGCGGCGACACCTT
>JACMLV010000166.1 GCA_014379395.1 Burkholderiaceae bacterium | reverse complement strand
GCGCGCGCCGGCATGGCCGCGCCGCGCCGCGCCGGCCGAATCCATTGCGCCATGGTGGCGAACAGTTGCGGCACGTCGATCGGCTTGGAGACATGGTCGTTCATGCCGGCCGCCAGACAGCGCTCCTTGTCGTCGGCCATCGCGTTGGCCGTCATCGCCAGGATCGGCAGGTCGGCCAGGCGCGGATCGCGGCGCATCCTGCGGGTCGCCTCGAAGCCGTCCATGATCGGCATCTGGCAGTCCATCAGCACGCCGTCGTAGTCGTGCCGCCCGGCCAGTTCGAGCGCCTCGACGCCGTTGTTGGCGACGTCGACCCGCAGGCCGGCCGCCGCCAGGATTTCCAGCGCCAGTTCCTGATTGACCTGGTTGTCCTCGACCAGCAGCAGATGGGCGCCGCGCACCCGCCGCGCCGCCGCCTGGTCGTGCGAATCGCGCTCGTGCTTGCGGGTGCGCTGCGTGACCTCCTTGCCGAGCGCGTTCAGGATGCTGTCGAGCATGGTGGACGGGCTGACCGGCTTGACCAGCACGCCGTCGATCCGCACGCCGGCGGCGCGCTGCATCAATTCGTCGCGGCTGTGGGCGGTCACCATCACGAAGGCCGGCGTGCGCGCCAGTTGCGGATCGGCGCGGATGCGCTTGATCGCCTCGATGCCGTCCATCTCCGGCATCATCCAGTCCATCAGCACCAGGCCGTAGGGGCGGCGCTCGCTTTCGCCCCACTCGAGCGCGTCGATCGCCGCGGCGCCGCCGGCCACCACCGTGGCGTCGAACTTGAGCGAATCGAGCATGCCGCCGAGGATGCCGCGCGCGCTCGGGTTGTCGTCGACGACCAGTATCCGCAAGCCCTCGGCCGCCGTGCCGCCGATCCCCATCTGGCGCTGCTCGCTCTGGACGCCGAACTTGGCGCTGAAGCTGAAGGTGCTGCCGGCGCCGGGCGCGCTGCTCACGCCGATGCTGCCGTCCATCAGATCCACCAGGCTCTTGCAAATGGTCAGGCCGAGGCCGGTGCCGCCGTATTTGCGCGTGGTCGAGGCGTCGGCCTGCGAAAACGCGCTAAACAGTTTTCCGCATTGTTCCTCGGAGAGGCCGATGCCGGTGTCCTTGACGTCGAAGCGCAGCCGCACCCCGCCCTCATCCTCCTCGGCGACCTTGTGCACGCCGAGCGTGATCTCGCCGCGCTCGGTGAACTTGAGCGCGTTGTTGACCAGATTGAGCAGCACCTGGCCAAGGCGCAGCGGATCGCCCACCAGCGCGGTGGGCACGTCGGTGCCGACGTCGAACAGCAGCTCCAGGCCCTTCTCCTGGGCCTTGGCGACCGACAGGTCGGCCAGCTGCTCCATCACGTCCTCGAGGTGGAAGCCGACCTGCTCGTAATGCATCTTGCCCGCCTCGAGCTTGGAAAAATCGAGGATGTCGTTGATGATGTTGAGCAGGTTCTTGGCCGCCGCGTCGACCTTGCCGATGTAGTTGCGCTGCTTCGGCGTGAGCTCGGTCTGCAGCGCCAGGTGCGCCATGCCGATGATGGCGTTCATCGGCGTGCGGATCTCATGGCTCATGTTGGCCAGGAAGTCGCTCTTGGCCTTGGTCGCCTCCTCGGCGATCTCCTTGGCCAGCCGCATGGCGTCCTCGGCGCGCTTGCGGTCGGTGATGTCCATCATCCAGACCAGCCCGGCCTCGCCGTCCGGCGTGTCGATGCGGTACATGTTCAACAGGGCGTCGAAGACCCGGCCGTCGGGCGCGACGCGCTTGGTTTCGAAGTCGAGCGCGGCGCCGTCGCGCTCGACCATCTCCAGCATGCGGGCGCGCTCGCCCTGGTCGAGCCAGGTGTCGGCGGTGCTGCGGCCGTCGCCCGGCGGGCCGATCATTTCCACGGCGCGCTTGTTGGAATAGGTGCGCGTGTCGCCGCGCACGATGCCGACCCCGATCGGCGAGGTGTCGAGGATGTTTTGCAGCTGGGCGCGCTCGATTTCGATCTGCCCGCTCTGCTCGAGCAGGGCCGCCTTCTGCGCCTCGAGCTCCTCGGCCTGCTCTTCGAGCGTGCAGGCCTGCGCCGCCAGCCTGGCGTTGCCCTCGACCAGCTCGTCTCGCCGGGCCAGCAGTTGCTGCTCCGACGCCGCCAGCGCCAGCGCCTGGCCCTGGCTCTTTTCCAGCAGCTCGCGGGTGGCGACGTGGCCGGCCAGGATCTGGATTTTGGCCACCAGCATGGGCAGCATGGCCTGCATGAACAGGCGCTGATGTTCGTTGAAATGGTCCAGCGCGCCCAGCTCCAGCACCGCCAGCACGCGCTCCTGGCTCAGCACCGGCGCGATATGCACCACCTTCACGGCCAGCAGGCCCAGGCCCATCGACACCGCGATGCCCTGCTCCGGCGGCAGCGCCAGGTCGATCGCGCGCCGGTCGCGCGCGACCTGGCCCACCAGCCCCTGGCCGAAGGCGAATTGGGCGACATGGCGCGTCTCGTCGCAGCCGTAGCCGCCGCAGCGCCGCAGGGTCTGGCCGGCGGCGTCGCTGACATACATCGCGCCATAGACCAGCCCCAGTATCCCGGCCAGCCGGGCCGTCAGCACGTCGCCGAACTCCTCGAAGCCGGCGGCCGCCTGCAAGAGCTGATTGAGCTCGGCCAGGTCGTGCTTGACGCTTTGCCCGATCTCGCTGGCCGCGGCGTTCCGCTGCAGCACCGTGACGGCGCGCGCCATCTTGCCGATGCCGTTCCGATAATCGGTATAGCGCACCGGGGTGTCGGTGTGGCCCGCGGCCAGATCCTCGATGCTGGCGCACAGGGCGTTGAACGGGCGCCGGATGGAAGTGCCGAGCAACACGCCGCATCCGGCGCCCGAAGCCAGCCCGATCAGCAGCAGCACCGTCGCCAGCGCTTGCCGGTTTTCGGCCAGCGCGCGGCTCTGCGCGGCCGCCTGCGCGGCCGCCTCCTGCTTGCGCCGCGCCACGCCGTCCAGCGCCGCTTCG
>JACMLV010000165.1 GCA_014379395.1 Burkholderiaceae bacterium | reverse complement strand
GCGCGCGCCGGCGCCGCCGGCCAATCCCTGGTCGGCGGCGCGCTGGTCGATCCGCACCAAGGGCGCGATCGTGTTCGCCGCGCTGATGGCGTATTCGATCGTGATCGCCTTTTTCCTGTTCCATGAAAAGCAGTTGTTGCTGGGCGACTTCGAGGAGATCCAGCATTCGCTGCAAACCGAGGCGCTCTTGACCCAGGCCGACGTGTCGACCTTCCACGCCGTGATGTCGGTGTTCGCCAACATCGACGCGCCCGACCGCGCCGCCGGCATGCAGCGCATCGCCATGCACCATCAAACCCTGCAGCACCGGCACGCCGAGCTGGCCGGCCGCCTGCCGCAATGGAACCTGAGCATGGACGGCCTGAACGGCGCCTTGCGCGTGGTCAGCCACGACCCCTCGCGCGTCAACATGAACGGCCTGCTGGTCGAGCTGATCAAGCTGAAAAACGGGCTCGGCGCGCTCAACCAGCAACTGCAGGAGCGGCGCGCGCAATTGTCGGCCCACTACCGCGAGCGCAGCAATTCGGTGGCGATGACCACCTTCCTGCTCGGCATGGCCTGCCTGGCGCTGCTGGGCGCCGTCATCGGCCGCTTCTTCCGCCGCCTCACGAGCGACCTGAGCGCGCTGCAGGCGCGCGCGCTCGACATCGTCAACGGCTACCGCGGCGCGCCGATCCCGGTCACCCGCTTCGACGAGGTGGGCCAGCTGATCGCCGCCGTCAACGGCATGGTCGGCGCGCTCGACACGCGCGAGAAGGAATTGCTGGTCGAGCGGCAGAAGTATTTCCACCAGGAGAAGATGGCCGCCATCGGCGCGCTGGCGGCCGGCGTCGCGCACGAGATCGGCAACCCGATCGCCGCCATCTCCGGCGTGGCCCAGGAGATCGCCGCGCGCAAGCTGGAGACGCCGGAGGCCTGCCGCACCTGCCGCCCGGAACTGATCTACGCCCAGACCCAGCGCCTGTCGGCCATCACGCGCGAGATCTCCGACTTCGCCTCGCCGCAGGCGACCGAGCCGCAGTTCCTCGACCTGAACGCGCATCTGCGCGGGACCAGCAGCCTGATCCGCTACGACAAGCGCCTGCAGCGCGTCATGCTCAAGCTCGACCTCGATCCGCAGCTGCCGGCCATCTACGGCGTGGCCGACCAGCTGACCCAGCTGATCATGAACCTGTTGATCAACGCGATGGACGCGCTCGAGGGGCGCCACGTGCAGGACCCGGCCATCACCATCGCCACCCGCTGCGAGAGCGAGCGGGTGCGCTTGACCGTCGAGGACAACGGCCACGGCATGGACGCGGCCACGCTGAGCCGCGTGTTCGAAGCCTTTTTCACCACCAAGACGGCCGGCAAGGGCACCGGCCTGGGCTTGTCGCTGTGCTACTCGATCATGAAAAAACACGGCGGCAGCATCGAGATCGAGTCGACGCCGCACCTGGGCACCCGCGTGCAGGTGCTGTTCCCCCTGAATGAAACCGCCTACAACGAAGCGAACCCGATATGAAGTCGATGGAAATAATGGTGATTGACGACGAGCCGGCGATCCGACAGATCCTGGCGGCGCACCTGAGCCGGGCCGGCTACTCGGTGCAGCAGGCGGCCAACGGCCTGGACGCCTTCGAGATCCTGGCCAAGGGCGAGATCGACGCGGCCATCTGCGACATCAAGATGCCCGACATCAGCGGCATCGAGCTGGTGCGGCGCACCCGCGCGGCCGGCATCGACACCAGCTTCATCATGATGACCGCCTTCGCCTCGGTCGACACCGCCATCGAGGCGATCCAGGCCGGCGCGGCCGACTACATGGTCAAGCCGGTGCGCAACGAGGAGGTGCTGCACCGCCTGCTCAAGATCGGCGACATGCGCGGCCTGCGCGCCGAGAACCGGGTGCTGCGCAGCATCGTCATGGGCGGCAAGAAGGATTTGTTCGGCTTCGCCTCGCCCGTCATGCGCGACCTCGAGCGCATGATCGCCAAGGTCTCGCCGACCGACAGCACGGTCTTGGTCACCGGCGAGAGCGGCACCGGCAAGGGCGTCATCGCGCGCCGCATCCACCAGCAAAGCCCGCGCGCCGGCGCCGCCTTCATTCCCGTCAACTGCGGCGCGCTGCCGGAGAACCTGATGGAGAGCGAGTTGTTCGGCCACACCAAGGGCGCCTTCACCGGTGCCGACAAGGCCAGGAAGGGCCTGTTCCTGGAGGCCGACAAGGGCACCATTTTTCTTGACGAGATCGGCGAGTTGCCGCTGCAGCTGCAAGTGAAGCTGCTGCACGTGATCGAGGAGAAATCGATCCGCCCGGTCGGCAGCGAGCAGGCCAAGCGCGCCGACGTGCGCATCGTCGCCGCCACCAACCGCGACCTGCCGCAGATGGTGGCCGAGGGCCGCTTCCGCGAGGACCTGTATTTCCGCCTGAGCGTGTTCCAGATCCACGCGCCGCCGCTGCGCGAGCGGCGGGAAGATATTCCTGCCTTGGTGCATTTTTTGCTAGACTGCGGTTCCAAGCGCCTGCTCGACGGCGCCCCGATCGCGGTCGATCCCGAGGTCGAGGAGTTGCTGGCCGCCTACGACTGGCCGGGCAATGTGCGCGAGATGGAAAACGTGGTCGACCGCGCGCTGATCCTGGCCGACGAGGGCCATGTCACCTGCGCCGACCTGCCGCCGCAAATCAGCAAGGGCGCGCGGGCCCAGGCCGGGGCGCAACTGGCCATCGAGCCGGGCCAGAACCTGCGCGAGCAGGTCAGGAAGTTCGAGAGCGCCTTCATCTGCAAGGCGATCGGCGAGGCCGACGGCGACCGCCGCGCGGCGGCGCAAAAGCTGGGCATCGGCTTGTCGAGCCTGTATCGCAAGCTGGAGGAGTACGAGACGCTGGGCCTGGTGCCGGACGGCGCGGAGCTGCGGCACGAGCCGCGGCAGGGATAATTTTTACGGAGGCGGGCAAGATGAAAATGATGACAACGCGCAGCGAGCGCATGACCTGGCTGGGCGCCGGTTGCCTGGCGCTGGCGCTGGCGCTGGCCGCGCCGGCCGCCAGCGCCGGCCCGAAGGAGGACAACGAGGCCGCCATCGCCGAATTCAACAAGGGCGACTTCGTGACGTCGATGGCCTTGTGGCTCAAGTCGGCCGAGGCGGGCTACGCCCCGGCCCAGGTCTGGCTGGGCGACATTCTCGACAAATCCGAGGAGGACGAGGACGCCGTCAAATGGTATCTCAAGGCGGCCGAGCAGGGCGACGCCAGCGGCCAATTCGGCTTGGGCCTCATGCACGCCAAGGGCGAGGGCGTCAAGAAGGATCTGGCGCAGGCCTACGGCTACGTCCTGAAGGCGGCCGAGCAGGCCCATGCGCCGGCGATGTTCGCGCTCGCGGCGGCCTTCCGGACCGGCGGGCTGGGCCAGGCCATCGATGCGGCCAAGGCCGATGAATGGCAAGCCAAGCTGTACGAAGCGGCGCCCAACTACAAGCCGGCGCCGGTGGAGCAGCCGGTGGAAGTGAAAAAGAAGAGGCGCAAATGAGCGTCGTCGGGACCGCGCGCGGCGCCCGGCTCGGCGCCCTGATGCTGGCGGCGGCCCT
>JACMLV010000164.1 GCA_014379395.1 Burkholderiaceae bacterium | reverse complement strand
TTGCCTTCGAACGGGGTGGTGTCCTTGACTGGACGGGTGTCGACCAGCGAACCCGGCAGGAAGGCGCGGATGCCGTTGGTCAGAACGGTCAGGCCGCCCTTGACTTTGCCATTGACGGTGCCGACGACGATCTCGCCCGATTCCATCGCCTTTTCCAGGGCCAGCCACGAAGCCAGACGCTTGGCTTTGTCGCGCGACAGGATGGTGTCGCCAAAGCCGTTTTCCAACGATTCGATCGCCACGGAAACGAAGTCGCCAACTTGGACTTCCAGTTCGCCGTGGTCGTTCTTGAATTCTTCGACGGGGATGAATGCTTCGGATTTGAGGCCGGCGTTGACGATCACGAAATTGTGGTCGAGGCGCACGACTTCAGCGGAAATAACTTCGCCGGAGCGCATATCTTGACGCGACAACGATTCCTCGAAGAGCGCAGCAAAACTTTCCATACCGGTAGATTCGTTAGTAGTAACTGTAGACATAGGGTTCACAC
Organism: Burkholderiaceae bacterium; assembly: GCA_014379395.1. Lineage (GTDB taxonomy): Bacteria > Pseudomonadota > Gammaproteobacteria > Burkholderiales > Burkholderiaceae_D > Janthinobacterium. Next base: position 3,731 of record JACMLV010000164.1, on the reverse strand, counting down.
AAGGTTAGCCAGCAGAGTTCGCACGATGCGACTTAAACTGGGTTAGGTTTTTGACACACCCGGCGCGCTGGCACGGCGCGGGCACCACAGCGAAACTTCGGTCTAAAACCGCCGCCTCACTTCACTGCCGCCGCATGCCACTTGAGCACCAGGTCGACCGCCTCGCTGGCGGTCATACCCGATGTATCGAGCACATGGGCCCCTTCGGCCGGGACCAGCGGCGCGATCGCACGGTGAGTGTCACGTTCGTCCCGCGCCGTCAAATCTGACAGAAGGTCTTCCATACTAGCAGAAATGCCCTTGTCAATCAATTGCTTATATCGACGCTGGGCGCGCGCCTCCACGCTGGCGGTGAGGAACACCTTGAGCTGGGCGTGCGGAAAAATCACGGTGCCCATGTCGCGCCCGTCGGCCACCAGGCCGGGCGCGTGGCGAAAGCGCAGTTGCAGCCCGAACAGGGCCTGGCGCACCGCCGGGAAGGCGGCGATCTTCGAAGCGGTGTTGCCAACCTCCTCGGCGCGGATCGCGTCGCTGACGTTCTCGCTGGCGAGCAGCACGACGCCGCCGGAAAAGCTGCACGGCAGATGCTCGGCCAGCTTGGCCAGCGCGTGCTCGTCGCGCAGGTCGGTGTTGCGGCGCAGCGCCATCAAAGACGTCAGGCGGTACAGCGCGCCCGAATCGAGGTAGTGGTAGCCGAGCTTGTCGGCCACCAGGTGGGCCACCGTGCCCTTGCCGGACGCGGTCGGCCCGTCGATCGTGATTACCGGGATGTCTTGAGTGGTCATGGTCGGCTCGGTCATTCGTCAGAACAGGTCTTGATGGGCGATGCCGGCGAAGGCCTCGAAATAGTCGGGGAAGGTCTTGGCGACGCATTTCGGATCGTTGATGCGGATCTTGTTGCCGCGCCGCGCCGCGCCGTCGAGCGAGGCCAGCGAGAAGCACATCGCCATGCGGTGGTCGTCGTAGGTGTCGATGGCGGCGGCGGCGATCGCGGCCGGCGGCGTCACGCGCAGATAGTCGGCGCCCTCTTCCACCTCGGCGCCGAGCTTGCGCAGCTCGCAGGCCATGGCCGCCAGGCGGTCGGTTTCCTTGACGCGCCAGCTGGCGATGTTGCGCAGCGTGCTGGTGCCGTCGGCGTACAGGGCGGCCACCGCGATCGTCATGGCCGCGTCCGGGATATGGTTGAAGTCCATGTCGATCGCCTTCAAGACGCCGTTCGACTTGGCCTCGATCCAGTTCTCGCCCATCGTGATGGTCGCGCCCATCTGCTCCAGCGCGGCGACGAAGCGCACGTCGCCCTGGATGCTGCCCTGGCCGACGCCCTCGACCCGCACCGGGCCGCCGGCGATGGCGCCGGCGGCCAGGAAGTACGAGGCCGACGAGGCGTCGCCCTCGACGTGGATCACGCCCGGGCTCTGGTAGCGCTGACCCGGCTGCACCGTGAACGACTGCCAGCCGTCCTGCTCGACGACGACGCCGAAGCGGCGCATCAGGTTCAGCGTGATCTCGATGTAGGGCTTGGAAATAAGCTCGCCGACCACGTCGATGGTCAGGCTGTGCTGGCGCGCCATCAAAGGCGCGGCCATCAGGATCGCGGTCAGGAACTGGCTCGACACGTTGCCGCGCACCGACATGCGCTCGGCGTGCAGGTGGCCGCGGCGGATGCGCAGCGGCGGATAGCCGGGCGTGCCGGTGTATTCGATCTGGGCGCCGACGGCGTTGAGCGCGTCGACCAGGTCGCCGATCGGACGCTCGTGCATGCGCGCCACGCCGTGCAGCGTGTAGTCGCCGCCGATCGCCGCCAGCGCCGCCGTCATTGGCCGGATCGCGGTGCCGGCGTTGCCCATGAACAAATCGGCCTCGTGGTTCGGCAGCACGCCGCCGGTGCCGTGCACGTGGTGGACCTGATGCAGCGTGGCCGGATCGTTCTGCTCCTCCTGCTCCCACTGCACGCCCAGCGAGCGCAGCGCGCCGAGCATGACGAAGGTGTCGTCCGAAGCCAGCAGGTCGATGATCTTGGTCGTGCCCTCGGACAGCGCGGCCAGCAGCAGCACGCGGTTGGAGATGCTCTTCGAGCCGGGCAGGCGCACCGTTCCGGCGGCATGCATGACGGGCTTCAGATCGAGATGGTGCGGATAGTGTTTTTGCTGCGGCATGCGGTTCGGTCCTTAAATGCTTTGACTACGTTTCTGGATTGTCGCAGGGCGGCGGCGGCGCCTCGGCCGTCTCGATGGCCTCGCTCCACTGGCGCCGGGCCCGCTGCGCGTTGGCGTAGACCGCCTCCAGCGCGGCGCCGTCGCCGGCCGCCAGGCTGGCGCGCATGCGCGTCAATTGCGCCAGATAGGCGTCGAGCTCCCCGAGCAGCGCCGGCTGGTTGGCCAGGCTGATGTCGCGCCACATTTCGGGCGACGAGCCGGCGATGCGGGTGAAGTCGCGAAAGCCGCTGGCGGCGTACTGGAACAACAGATCGGCGTGCGGCTTGTTGGCGATGTCGTCGACCAGCGCGAAGGCGAGCAGGTGCGGCAGATGGCTGACGGCGGCGAACACCTTGTCGTGCTCCTCGGCCGCCAGCAGGTGCACGATGGCGCCGCAATCGCGCCACGCCTTGGCGACGCGCTCGACGTCGGCCGGCGCGTTCTCCGGCAGCGGCGCCAGCACCGTCTTCTTGCCGACGTACAGATCGACGATGGCGGCGTCCGGCCCGTTCGATTCGCGCCCGGCGATCGGATGGCCGGGCACGAACTGCGCGACCTTGTCGCCCAGCGCGCGGCGCGCGGCGGCCACCACGTCGGTCTTGGTGCTGCCGGCGTCGGTGATCACGGTGCCGGGCTGCAGATGCGGCAGCAGCGCGGCCAGGATTCTCTCGGTCTGCGCCACCGGCGCGGCGATCAGCACCAGGTCGGCGCCTTGCATCGCGGCGGCCAGGTCGTCGCCGACGGCGTCGATGATGCCCAGCTCCAGCGCGCGCGCCAGAGCGCTGGGCGAGCGGTCGATCCCGACAATCGACGCGACAACGCCGGCGCGCTTGAGGCCCAGCGCAAACGAGCCGCCGATCAGGCCAACGCCGAAAATGACAATTTTTCCAAACACGGCGCGCCCCTGTTTTACAGTTGCGCCGGCTTATGCCAGCGCTTTGGTCAAGGCGGCGATCAGCACCGCGTTCTCTTGCGGCAGGCCGATCGAAATGCGCAGCCATTGCGGCAAGCCGTAGTTGCCGACCGGGCGCACGATGACGCCCTGCCTGAGCAAGGCCAGGTTGACGCGCGCGCCGGCATCGTCGTCGGCGCCGACCTTGACCAGGACGAAGTTGCCGAACGAGGGTACGTATTGCAAGCCCATTGCTTCGAACGCCTGCGTGAATTGCCGGTAGCCGGCAGCATTGTTGCGCGCGCCCATTTCCAGGAATTCGGTGTCATTCAGGGCGGCGATGGCAGCCGCTTGCGCCATTGAATTGACGTTGAAAGGCTGCCGGACCCGGTTCATCAAGTCGGTGACGGCCGGCTGCGCGATCGAGAAACCCACGCGCAGCCCGGCCAGGCCATAGGCTTTGGAGAAGGTGCGCGAGACCAGCAGGTTCGGGTACTGCTTGACCCAGGCGGTCGATTCGTACTGCTGCTCTGGCGTCAGGAATTCGTTATAGGCTTCGTCCAGCACGACCACGACATTGCTCGGCACTTGCTTGAGGAAGGCTTCGATCTGGTCAGCCGGGATGAAGGTGCCAGTCGGGTTGT
>JACMLV010000163.1 GCA_014379395.1 Burkholderiaceae bacterium | reverse complement strand
GCGGCAGCGCGCGCTTCTGGTTGGCGCGGCGCCGGCCCGCTTGGCGCGGGCACCGCAAGAACGGCCTCACCATCCTTGGGCAGTGGGATGTGCAGCCGTTCCTGAGCCCAATTCACCGGCACCTTGAATCCAACGCCGACCAGCCCAGGCAGGGCATCCGAAAAGGTTTTCAAGTCGTCCGGCTCGGACAGGTTGAAGACGAAGCGTGGGCAACGCGCCAAGCCATCAATGCCGGGCCGGTTCAGCGCGACGAGCGGGTAAATCAGGTCGCGGGTCAGCGTGGCCGCGATGTTGCGGGCATCGCCTCGGCGAATGTCATGACGCACTTCGTTGTGAACCTTCCCCAGGGCGTAACTACCACCGCCGCCCTTGCCTGTGTCGGCCGAGAGGGTTTGCCCCAGAATGCTCTTCGATTCGGACTTGTCGGCCCAATCCATCATTGCCAGGTGCGCCGAGTCGCCGGAGCCGCCGACGATCTTCTGCACTTCCAGCTCCATTTCCTTCGGCATGATCGCGCGCGCGTCATGGCCGAGCGCCGTGACGGCGCGCATCAAGCTGGCTTTTTCATCGGCTGTCGCGCCCGAGAAATACTTGCCGACGATGATGGGCAGGCCGTAGGTTTCGAGAAATTCGGCGAAATCGCCCAGCGCGTAGGATTTATAGAGGAATGGCCAGACCAGGGTGCGATACAGGCCCATGCGTCCCATGTAGCCGGTTTTGGGTTTGCCCGGTGTATGCATCACCCAACCGAACGGCAGGAGCGGCGCGCCGTCGATGGAGCAGTCCTGCAGGCGGATCTCGGTGCGGGTCTGATCGAGGCGGAACCACTCCTGCGGTCGTGGATGGAACTCGGGCAGCAACTCGGCGCCGTGCTTGCGCCACTCCAGCTCGACCGGCGCGAAGCCGTGCCCCACGCCGTCCATCGACGCGAGCAGCAAATCTTCGAGTGGGTCGACCGCATCCTGCAATATCTCGCGCAGCCATTCGGTGGTGGCCGTCTCGGCGGCGCTGGCGCCGCGCGGCGGCACGATATCCCAGGGCAGGCCGGCCACCGCATTCTTGCGCTTGTCCATCTCGGCGCGCATGTGGGCATCGCGCTCCTCCATGTCCGCGAATAGCCGGTGTTGGTCGATCAGGTTGCCCTCGTCGGCGCCCTGCAGAATGCGCGCCAATCGGGCCGGGGTCAGGCCGCCCAGCATCGGCGTCAGGTATTGGTTCTGCACCGACGCCACGCGCGCGGTCTGCGGCTCTTCGAGGACGGCGCGGTCGATCGGCTGGCCGAACTGGTCAAGAATTTTCATTACATCATGCTCCTGGAATTCGATGGGAAGTCATCATCGCGGCCGCCACGGCCGCCGCCGGCGTTGTCCCAATTCCCACGCCGCGCCTGGCTCTGGACTTCGCCCATGCCGGCGCTGCGTGTCATGGCGATAAACCACAGCAGGTGCAGCGCGGTCAGGCCGTCGTAGTGGTGGTTGGTTTGCTTCTCGGGCCAGGTGTCGAGTTCGGACAGCAGCTGGGTCAGCGTCGAGTGCAGCAGGATGCTCGGCACGACCGGGTCGGTCACGTACGGCTCGATCGAATCGATCCGCACCTCGGCCGGCACCGTGGCCGTGACCCCGATCAGCGGCAGCGGCACGCCGGCCAGCGCGCCGGCCTTGATGAAGGTCTGGCGCGAATGCTCGTAGGCGTTGTTATTCTCGAACGCCCAGGCGCGGCAGTTGTACGCGCGCTGCATCGCGATCAAGTCCGACTCCAACTTGGACGGCACGCGGCGCTTGATCACCGCCTCGATCACATGCAGCTTCATCGCGCGCGGATCAAGCCCGCCGATGAGGAGCGCGGACGGGTCGGACGTCTCGCCCTTTCCCATCGACGGGTCGCACGCGCCGAACATGATCCAGTCGCGCAGGCGCTGAACCCAGAAGGTGATTTTCCCGAATACCTTGTCCTCGTCGCTGCGCGGGTCGCCCTGCATTTCGGTGCCGAACGCCTTGGGCGCTGTGGCGCGCTGGCGCATCAGCCAGAACAGCGAGCGCACCGCCGGCCAGGAGATCACGGCGCCATCGTCCATCTCATCCTTGTGCGCCAGGTAGAAGCGATGCGACGGCAGCTCAGCGTCCGGGACAACCTTGTTTTCCTTCGCGGCCTCGGCGGTCAGGCGCGCGTCGTCGTTGCGCATCATCTCTTCGCACTGCGCCCACAGGTCCATATTGGCGGGCAGGCGCTCGATGGCGCGGAAGTGGTGGACGACGTGGCCGATGGTCTTCTTGGCGCGGCTGATCGGATCGTCCTTGTCCAGGATGGTGCCGACGCCGCCGTATTTAACACTGCCGTCTGGAGGGCCGAGGTAGTCGATGGCCTTGGTCAGCCAGCTCCAACGGTTCTCGCGCTCCGTCGGACTCTTGGCCTCGGCGTCGGTGATCAAGTCGTCGCCCAGCAGCAGCTTGGGCCGGCTGGCGCCGTGGAACGTGCCGCGAATGGCCTGTTCGGCGCCGAACGGCTCGACCTTGACTCCGGTCTTGGTGATGAACTCGCCCACCTTCCACATCGGCCCCTTGCCGCAGGCCTCCGGGAAGTCGAGCGCCAGGGCCGCGTTCATCGTCAATTCGGTCTTGACGACTTCGAGCAGCTTGGTCGGCAGCTTGGTTTCGGCGCCCAGCAGGATCACGTAGTCGATGAACGGCGGCGGCTCGCTCGTCCATCCGGTCTCGGCCCGCACCTCGGGGCGCTGCAGCAGCGCTTGGACGGCGCACCACACCGGGCCGATCTTGGTCAGCATCGACGACTTGGCCTCGCCGCGCGGCGCGATCCACCATTCCTTAACGCCGCCCGGCTGGCGCAGCAGCTGCGGCCAGCGCGCGCAGAACTGCGCCTGGAACAGCGACGGCTCGCCACGGATGTGGTGCGGGAAATAAGTGTAGGCGAAAAATTGGAAGTCGCCGTCGAGCACGCGCTTGCGGCGCGCGCGAATGGCCTGTGGCGATGCGTCGAGGCCGATGTGGTGCGCCTCGATGTCCTGCCGCAGCGCGCTGACCAGGTCGGCCAGCTCGCTCTTAAATTCCTTGGTCGTTAAATCGAGCATTGTCATTTGGCGGCCGCGAGAATCTTCGGCAACACGTCGCCAAACGGTTCGAGGATCTCGATCAGGATGCTGCCGTGTTGTGGGTAGCGGTCCTGGACGAACTCGGCCAGGCCGCGAATGACTTGCATGCCGGTGGCGAGGCTGTTGGCCTCGGGCAGGAACTTCTTCATGGCCGACATCGATTTATGGATGTTGTCCATCAGAGAGGACATCAGCTCGACGCGCTTGGAGGCCGGCATCTCCCGGTCTTCCTTGATCATGTCCAGCACGGCGTTAAACTGAACCAGCATCTCGGTCAGGATCTGGCGCGACAGCTGCTCGACGTCGCCGCCCGACAGGGTCGCGGCGCTGCGCACCTTGTCCCAGTCGTCGCCGCCGGCCGCCGCCTTGTCTTTCCAGCGCTTGGCTGTGGTGTAGGCAACGTCGACGGCATTGGCCGCCTGCTCAAGCGAGAGCCGGTCGAAAATGTAATGCTTGCGCACCAGGGCGCGCACGTCGGCACTCTTCGCCATCGCTTACAGACCCAGCTTGTTCTTCGTGACTTCGATGATGGCGGCGATGACCACGCTTGACCCGATGCCGGAGAGCACGCCCGCCTTGGCCGCGCCTTTCTCCAGCGCCTGGATGCGCTCGGCATGGTCCTTCACGGTCTCGGCCAGCAGCTTCGGGTTGGCGACCTCCAGCTCGCGCAGCCGCTCGTCATGCTCGTCGAGGCGCCCCATTACCTTCTTGTCGAGGCTGGCCAGGCCGTCTTCCAGGCGCTTGGACGTGTTGACCTGCTCGTCAATCTTGCCTTCCATCCGGCCGAGAATGCGCGCCAGGTCGTTATTGCTGATTTCCATTCAGTATCCTTTTAATTATTTAACGCTTGAGCACTACTTTTTTGTGGGGAAGACCGGATGCGGTACGATTGCAGTTCATCAACAACAATCAACAAAGGAATTTCCATGGAAAAGAAAGATGCAGATGCAATAGCAAGCAACTTGCTTCAGCACATCATTGCAAGTCAACCCGCACTTTTTTCAGCGATGGCGGCAGCAAACGGACTTCAGCAAAGTATTCAAATAGCGAATTTTTGCGCTGCGTTTATTGATGGACATTCGGAGTGGTTGGTTAAGCGAAGCAAGCGTGATTGAGTGCAATTAGGTTGCAAGGCGCAAGCGACATCGGCAACTTTTGCGTTCTGCGCAGTGCTTAGCTTTTCATGTTTCCTCACTGTTTCCGGCGATTCCATTTTTCCATCCCTTTGTTGTTAAACTTCCGATTCACTGCGCGCTTTCCGTCGTGGTGTACCAATCGATCCAGCCGGCGACCTTGTTCTTGCAAGCGCGATATAGGCGCGCCACTTCAATGTGGTTGCTCACAGCGTTCTGGCCCGCCTTCAAGGGCGGAAGGCTCGGGCACTCCGTCAGCAGGTTCGCCTGGGGCGCCGCCGTCAGATTGCGCGTTGGCGGCGTTCCACCGGCGCAGGCTGACAGGGTCAAGCACGCAGCCAGTATTGGGATAAATGGTTTGGTCGATTTCATAATCTTCACGAAGGGTTTGAAAAAATGCATCGGTTTTGGCTTGCGCCCGCTCGGTGCGCACGCCTGACGCGAGCGCCTTGCCGCGTTTGACCTCGGCTTGAGCGACCTCCACGTCGCGGCCCTTGGCCTGCGCCACCTGACCCTCGATCGATTGCACATGGACGCCGAACTTGTAGCCGGCCATACTCAGCCCGACCGACCAGAGCAGAGCGGCTATCACGGCAAGGCGCGTCATGGCGCAACCCCGGCGCACAGCGTGGCGCCCCAGGCGGCATAAAGCGGCTGGTGTTTGAAAAGGATCAGGCGGGGGTAGCGGCGCGAGTATTCGAAGTTTTTGTCGCCCTGGCCGGCGTTGATGTTCTCGGTGGCGTTAAACCAGACGCCGGGCGTGTGCGAGCGGCGCTGGGCGCGCTGCACGTAGCCGAGGCCGGCGTTATAGGACTTCAGGACGGCGGCCCAGCGGTCGCACTCGGTGTCGCCCCGGACGCGGGCGTGCAGCCAACCGTTATAGCGCAGCATGGCTGGGATCGCCCAGGCCGGGCTGTATGGCGCCGGGGTTCCGAGGTCGGGATAGAGGCGCGCCACCTGTTCGGTGGTGCCGTCCATGAACTGCGCCAGCCCGCGCCCGTTGTCCCAGGCGGTGACGCCGGGGCGGCAACCGCTTTCCTGGGTGATTTGCGCGATGAACATCGGGATCGGCGCGTCGAGGCCGAACAGGCGGTGCGCGTGGCCGGTCAGCAGCTTGCGGAACGGCGCGCAGTCTGCGGCGGGCGCCGGGTTAGCCAGCCACATGCCAATCAATGCGACCACGGCGCGCAGCATCAGATGCCCCCGGTGACGCCGTAAACGCATGCCAGGATGACGATGGCGCGCGCCACCTTGCGCAGGTCGCTCGAATCCGCAACGATGCGGCCAATGGCGACGCGGTCGGCCCAGTAGCCCATGAAGACGCCGACGGTGACGCCGCCGAGTTTCCAGAACAGGGTTTGCAGCCGGTGGTCGCCGACCATCATCGACAACGTGTAAAACACGCCCGCCAACTGCAGCCACTCGATCATGCGCAGATATTCTTTTTTCATTCCCGCCTTTTGTGATGCGTTACCCGGTTTCAGGACCGACTAGCGTCGGTCTGGTATGAGTGAGCAAGGTACGCGGGAGCGGGTGCGCGCCCAAGACTGACGAGTGTCAGCACCGGGGCGGAATAGGTGGACGAAAGCGGGGAATTGTCGAGCGAACTGCGGGGGAGCAGCCTTAGATCAGGCTCATTTGGCGCGGATCGGCCGGCGTGGGTTGGCCGGTCGTTTTCAGAACCCGCCAGATTGTACGTTCGTGAATGTGGGGTGTAAACAGACGCGTGATGTGCGCGACGGCGGCGCGCGCGGACTTGCCGTCTTGCATGGTCATGCGGTCGAACTCCGAGAGGATCATCGCGTTGCGCATGATTTTCAGCGCCCGATGGCACAGCGGCACGGTGAACGGGTCGTTCCGATAGAACGACAGCAGCTTTTGCGCCGCCTCGCGCCCGACCGTCTCGGCCATGCGCTCCAGGCTGCGGTCGCTGCTGTAGAGGTTGATGGTGCGGCCGCCGTAGGCGTCGACCAGGCGCAGCGCCAGCGGCAGGCCGATCAGCGCGACCAGCTTTTGCGCGCTCTCGGGCAGGTAGGCCAGGTTAGGCAGCATGACCGGCGTCCTGGGCCGCCGCGCTGGCGGCCTTTTTCTCGCGGCGCCGGGCGTCGATGACCAGGGCGGCGATGACCTTGGCCAGATGCTCGCCGTCGCAGAACTCGATGCGCTCGACGCCGGTCGTGCTGGCGAACAGCCGCTTGGCGACGCCGTCGGCGTAGGCCCAGGAGCGGCCCGCGTCGGCCAGCAGCGCCTCGATCTTGCCCATGCGCGCCGCGCGATCCTTCCCGACCGATGGGCGCGCGCGGCCGCCGGCCTTGGCCTTGACCTTGAAGCCGATCTTCTTGAAATGGTCGAGCAGCTTTTTGCGGCCCTGCCAGTCAAGATCCGCGGCGCTTTCCTTGCCCGTCACCTGGAGCAGCAGCGCGCGGTATTCGTCCTCGGGCAGCGCCAGGTCTTTCTTGGCGACGTGGATCTTGGCGAGTTCGCTCTTGCGCAGGGCGTCGGCTGTGGTTGGCTTCATGGCGTTATTCAAAAACATCGTCGATGGCGGCGCCAACAGTGCCGAGGTCGCTCGCTGCGGTCTTTTCGATGACCTCGACCGACTCGCAGACGCGGCACAGGTGACTCAGCGCGGCCTTTCCAGAGGACCAATCCGGCAGGTAGATCGTCCAGGAACCGCTGAAGTATGGGTCTTTTTGAACATAGCGCTTGCCCAACGCCTTCTCCATCTGCTTGCGTTTGGCTGGGCTGCAATTAGGTCGCACGGACTTGCGCAGGAATTTGGATTCCGGCGCCTCGCTTTTCGGTTTCGTCCACGCTCCCTTGAAAAAGCCGTTCACGTAAGTCATCACGCGATAGGTCAGGCCCTTATCGCGCTCCACGACCAACGACACCTCGTAGCCATCGCATCGCAGGGCGACGCGCCCCCATGGCATAGCGAGCTCGGCCGCCAGCGCGTCCTTTTGCTCTTTGGTTAATTTCGACGCGCTCACCGTGGCACCTCGCACCAGTTGAAATCCGGCCCTTTGCACGTCGCCGTGGCGCTGTTCTGGTCGTCGAGGATGCGCAGCTTGGCGCGCTCGTTGATCACGACCAGCAGCTTTACCGAACGCGCACGCACGTCGCGCTCGTCCTCCTGGGCGAACGCGGCGATGTGGCGCCAGCTGCCCGAGTCATTGATTTGCAGTTTCATGGTCATCCTTTGGATTGAGGTATTAATTCTGAGTTTCGCTTTCGACCTTGCGTTAAAGGCCGCGTAGTACTATTTGCAGGCCACTCTCATCTGGACTGCTGCCGTTATGGAAAAAATTGAAGAATTCATGCTCACGACTCGTTTGCAAATGCAGCAGTTGCAAGACCAGATCGATGCGCAGCAACTTGTTATTGCCTGGCTGCTTTCCCAGCTGGATCGGGCCGTGCCAGGGATCGATAGCCCAGCCAAATTCCTGCTCAATCAGTCTCTGGCACTGAGGGAGGGCAAGAACGGCGAACTTGTTGCTGTATTCGATGCACTCGCTGAAGACTCCGCTCTTTTCGCTTCGCTTCGAGGTAATCCTCGTTAAGCACCGCAGGTTGATTTAACGGTTGCGCGCCGTCCTGTTGTCGCTCTTTACTTGATTTCATCGTGCTTCCCCTCTCTGAAAAATTCGACAAAGTGGCCCGTTTCGTGAGCCAGACGGCGCGGTTTAGATGGCTGCGATGTCCAGGCTGATCGGGTCGTACTGATCGCAATCGGGGCGGCGCTTGTAGAAGCGGACGTACTGCTTGCTGCCGACCACCTGGACCGATTCGCCGATGGCCTTCATGGCGTTCTGCCAGCGGGCATCCTTGATGTCGAGTCGGCGCAAGGCCAGGACGCGGCCCGTGTTCAGCTTGCCCTCCTTGTCGGCGTTGAACGCCTGCTGGATCAGGGCGATGATTTCCGGCTTGCTGCCCACGCTCCACTCCGCGATGCAGGTGTCGATCAGCTCCTTTGCCGCCTGCAGGCGCTCGTCGAAGGTGATGTTGTCGGCGCTGGCGAACTGCACCTTGAACGCGCCGTCGAAGCTGTGCAACGTCACATTGCCCTTCTTGCCGCCCAGCTTGGTGTCGTACTGCTCGGCCGACATTTCGACGAAGGCGCCAATGTCGTTAAAAACTCCCTTCTTGAATTCGCCCAACGCCGCCGACTGCTCGGCGGCTTTCTTGATCAGCTCCTTCACCAGCGTGTCGCGTGCGAGGTCGATCGGGCTGACCAGTTCGAGTGGAATGAGGTGGCCTTGGGCATTGGTCATGTAGCCGGCCGGGGTGGATTGCGTGTTCATTTCGTCTTCTTCCGTGTTAAAAATATGTGGTGATGTTTGGTGTTAGTGCGCGGCTTGCGTTTCGTCCTTGATGACCACCCGCTTTTTCATGAAGTCGTCCAGGATCGACAAGACTTTCTCCGGGTCGCCGAAGTGGCGGGCGGTAACCATTTGGGTGATGAGCTCTTGCGCTTCCCGCGAAAAGTCCATGAGCACAGCGTTCTGCTGCCTGAGTTCCAGGTTCGATTGCTTGATCTCCTCGGTCAACTGCATGACGTCGGCGAGACCCTCTTCGATATCGTCGTAGGACGGTGGCTGGCCCGCTTCCAGCGCTTCCTTCACGCGGTGCGCCCAGCTGGAGGTCGCCGGTGCGTCGGCCTGGGTTGTTTGTTCTGTCGTTGTCATGGGTTTTGCCTTTCTTTTTTATCGTTGGTGTTAAATATTTGACTGCTTGGTGCGCCGCGCGCAGCGGATGCAGACGGTGCTGCCGGCGGTGAACTGCCCGATCGAGCGCCGGGTCTTGCACTCGCCCGTGCAACGGCGCATGGGCGTGTAGTAGCCGGCGCGCGACTCGTTCTGGATCGCCAAGTGCTGGCGGGTCGTGACGCTGTTACCGAGGCTCATTCCGGCGCTCCCACACCGTCGAGTCGCGCTTGCAACTTCTGCCGCTGGATCAGCAGTTCGATGCGCCGCAGGTGGATGCGGCTACGCGCCTTCTCCATCGCGCGCTCGTTGAAATCCAGATCACAGCCGAGGTCGCAGTATTCGAAGGAGATCCGGTCAATGCGCCAGCGCAAGATGGCCGCGAGGAGCTGGGCGAAGCGGCATTGCATGGCCGCGCGAAGACGGGCGGTCATACTGCCTCCCGATCGGCGATTTGCGGGCCGCCCACCTCGGGCAGCGGCATGGTCACCTTGTCGATGATGCCGGCCTGTTGCTGCGGTTCTGCGCCCATCGTCGCCATGCGTTCGCGCGCCTTTTTTTCCGATTCGCGTCGCTGCTTCCAGCCGAGCGACCAGTAGTCGCTGCGCGCATCCTCGACCGGATAGGGGTTGTCATCGGGGCCGGCACACGTGCTGTCCCAACCTTCGTAATAGGCGGCATCCCCGCTGGTGGACAAGCCGTAAGTCGCGCCAGCCTTTTCCGCCTTCTCTTTCGCCGGTTTGGCCTCGGCCACCGCCGCCGGTTTAACGCGCTTGTCGCAGTGCTGGCAGGCGCGCCAGTGCCGCATGTCGCGCGGGCTGTTCGTCGGCGGATTGGTGCGGTAGGCGTACTCGCGGCACTGCAGTCCGGTGATCCGATGGTCGGCGCCGTGGTGTTCGCTCAGGAATGGGCACCCCACCAGGCCGATCGTGTTCATGACCCGTTCCGCCACCTTGTCCGTGCTGGCCTTGCCGGTCACGTAGGGCGAGCTGGACGTGTAATTCAAGATGCCGGACAGGGCCGAACGGTTGATGTCGACGCGGGTCGCCGTGGCGGCGACGCTGCCCGACGCCTTGATGTCGGCGCGCAGGATCTGCATCCATTCCGGCTCGTTTTCTCTAGGCTTCGATGCCATATTGCTTCCCTTCGTTTTGGTCAAATACCTTCTTGAGCGCCGGCTGCGGAACCGGCGGCAGCGGGCCGGTGTCGCGCACCAGCAGGAAGCGCTTGGCGCCGTTGGAGGTGAGCGATTGGGGCGCCTCGCGGCGCATCTCGGTCAGGTAGCCGGCGTGCACCAGGTGGCGCAGATATTTGCTCAAGTTGTTGTGGGCGCGCTCGACTTCCACGTCGGCGGTGCCGGCGTCGAGCAGCAGCCCCGCCAACTCGGGCACGCTGGCCTTGCGGCGGATGCGCAGCACCCGCCAGGCGCGCTCGCGCAGGCTGTTGGCGCGGATCTTCGGCTTGCCGGTCGGGCCTTGCGGGCCGCTGCTCAAGGTGGTGCCGTCTTCCATGGCGATCAGCCCGAGCTTGGTGACCAGGTAGCAGCCCGGTTTGACCTTGCCGCTCGCGTAGGTCTCGCGCTTCAAGTAGCCGTGTTCGACCAGCTTGGTGCAGGCGGCGGCGACCTGCCGGCCGCTCAGGTCGGCGCGCGCCATGATGGCGCCATGCTTGACGAAGTAGCGCGGCGCGGGCGACATCAGCACCTGGATCACGCCCAGGACTTTTTGTGCTGTCCAGATGGTCATCGCGCACCTCCGGCGCGCGGGCGGCGCACTTGCCAGTCGATGCACAGCTCGATGCCCTTGAAATCCTCCATCGACGCTCGGTCAAGGCTGTTGGCCTTGGCGATTCGTTCGATGGTGGCGATCCCGTTCATCAGCAGCCGCATCTTGCCGCCGCTCTGGCGGTGCAGCTCGCGCACCAGGCTGGCGTCGATCTCGACCTCGGCCAGCTGCTTGCATGTAAGCTGCACGTCCTGCTCGGTCAGTTCCAGGAAGCGCGCCACCTGGTAGATCCGGCTGCTGATCTGCTCATACTTGGCGACCTGCGCCTCGATGGTCTCCATGCCGACCAGGATCACCAGCGTCTCGGTCAAGTCGCTGATATCGCGCACGCATTCGAGAATGCTGGCGGTCGAGCGCACCGTAAATTCGGCCTCGTCGATGACGATCGGTGTCTGGCGCGGCCCGATTGCGCCGATGATGCGGGCCTGCAATTCGTGATTGGTCGAATTGGTCTTGATGCGCAGCGTCTCGGCCATTTCGACCAGCATGCCGCGCTTGGTCCAGGTTTCCTTGGCCCGCAAATAAATGGCCTGCGAGTCGACCGCGTAGCGATCCACCGTCTCGCTCTTGCCGAGCCCGGCCCGGCCGGTCACCAGCATCATCGAAGACTCGCGGGCGCCGCGCTGTTCCACCGCTTTGACTGCTTGCAGGAAGCGGGCGTAATTGCTGTTCTGTACAAAGCCTTTTTTCACTTATAATTCTCCGTCGGTTTTTCTTGATTCTTCGCTGCCTCGGTGTTGCCGCACCGTGGAAGCCGTCCTGATTAAGCGGATCGCTCGTTCTGATCCGCCGTGATTACAAAAGCGTTTAACGCTTGCTGCTTCTCCTCGTTCCACTCCATTCCAAGTAACTCAAATCGTTCGGCCAGCAGCGCGTATCCATCCTGTTCCGCGAGGTAGCGCTGCAAGAAGTGGGCGTCGTTTAACGTCCATTCGGCCTGGTGCTGCATCAGCCATTCGTAACGCTCAGATTCGACGCAAAACAGCGGGCGCTTGGCCGGCGCCGGGGTTTCCCGCGCCGCCGTGGCGGCCGGCGCTTCCGGCGTGCCGCGCGCAAAGTCGGCCTCCACCAGTTCCAAGCCGGTGAATTTCAGGGTGTTGATGACGGGGTTGTCGGCCAGCTCCAGCGCGCCGATGTCCCTTGGCGCACAGCCGGCCAACTCCTCCAGCACCTCGTCGCGCTTGGCGTCGATGCGCCGCAGGCGGCCCTTGGCACGGGTCTCGTGGGCCTGTTCCCGCACGGTCTTGGGGAAGTAGTCGCGCAGGTTGGCTTTCAGCCCGGCGGCGCAGAGGAAGCGGCCCTCCTGGTCGTAGACCCACACGCGCTCGGCGTTGCGCACGTCGTAGCCGACCCGCACCGCCTCGCCGTGGTGCTGTTCCAGCTCCTTGGAGAAGTACCAGGTGCCGAACAGCTGCAGCTCGCCGCGCCGCACCGCGACTTGCTTTTGCGGGCGGAACAAGTCCTGCGACTCGTTCTCCAGCACCAGGTCGATCGTCGCTCCCTCGGCGACGCCGGCCGTCCAGGCCTCGTTGGGCGTCATGTGGCGCTTCTTGCCCAGCTCCTCGTCCCAGATTTTCGGCAGGGATCGGTGCGGCCGGGCGTTGTAGGCGGCGACCCGGATCTCGCAAAATTTAACGAACTCCGGGAAGCCCATCAAAAGCTTGCTCTTGCCGGCCGCCTTGACGTCCTTGCGGGTCAGCTTGTGCACCACCTGCTTGGCCTGGGCGTCCATGGTCGCGCCGATGTAGGTCGGCAGTTCCTTGGCGGCCTCGATCCAGATGGTCTGGTGCGAGCGCTCGATGATCCCGCGCGCCTGGCTGTTGTAGGCGATCGAGTGGGTCATGGTGATGCCCAGGCGCTTGGTCAGGCCGGTGCCCGGCGCGCTGATCACCGCGTTGTGGTAGCCGCTGCCGTTGTCGACATAGAACAGCGCGCAGATGCCGGCCGTCTCGCAGGCGTTGCGCAGCGCCTCCAGCACCGCCAGCCCGCTCTCGGCCAGGTCGACGCTCCAGCCCACGCAGCGCCGGGTGTTGACGTCCAGCACCGAGGTGATCTCGGGGCGGAACGGCCGGCCGTGGTTCGGATGGGCGATCTCGGCGTCGAAGCAGTGGCCGTCGGCGGTGTAGACCTCGCCCGGCCACAGCACGCTGGCGTCGCGCCGCACGAACGGCTTGATGTTCTTGATCTGGCGCGAGCCCATGCGGCCCACCTGGCGCTCGACGTTGCCCATCTTGCCGAGGAAGCGGCGCACCACGTCGTAGCTCGGAATCTTGATGCCTTGCTGGCGCAGCAGCGGTTCCATTTCGCGGCAGACCCACGCCAGGCTGACGCCCTGCGGCTGCTGGTACAGGTTCAGCATCACCGGCGCCCAGACGGGAACCTTGATGGCGCTGTGGGCATCCTTGGGAGCCAGGGCGTTCACCGCCTGGTTGGCGCGGGCGCCGTTGTCGGCCACCTCGTTAAATTTCTGCATCCAGCTGTAGATGGCGCGCCGGCTGATGCTGCGCTTGCCAGATTTGCCCGAGCGGGCGTTGGCGATCGGCACCAGCTGGGCCAGGTGTTCCGGCAGCGTGCCGTCGGCGGCCATGATGACGACCTTGGCGATCGCCTTTTCGCGGCCGACGATGGCGGCGATGCGGTTGACCTCGTGCAGCAGCGCGGCGCGCGCCTCGGCGACCGACTTCTGCCAGTTTTTGAGGGCGGCTACCTGACGTGTTTCAGCCAGTGCATGCCCAGCGGGCCGGTTCCGAGCGCCGGATGCCGGTAGGAGCGCCGCATCGTTCTGGTCAGGCTGCGCGGGTTTTGTAGCGCCAGGTAGGCCGGCGACACACCGTAATACATTTTGTCGATTCTGCGGCCCATCCGAATCGAGGCCGGCGTGTCCAGCAACTGCGCGCCGGTCCTGACTACCTGTCCTCTTTTCAACGAGCTGGCGATCTCCTTCGCGGCGTGGTTCTTCGGCCGTGGTTTTTTCACTTTGGGTTCCTTCTTTAAATTGATTCTGGATCGAGGTGTTGAGCGAATGCATGACCAGGGCGTCGATGACATCCTTGGGCAGACTGGTAACTTGATAGAAACGCTTCAGACCGCCATTGCTTGGCACCTCATCAAATGCCCAATTATTTCGATTGGCGCGCAGTTCGATGGCACGTTTACCAATTCCCAGAGCTGTAGCGATTTCAACTAATGCAAACCGGGTTTTCGATTCCATTTGTTTATTCGCAATTACGGTTTTGTCCGTGGGCAATAAGCTCGTTTCGGTGCGCATGATTAATCGTCGAGAAAAATTTAATGCGCCGACGTCGAGACGCCGGCTTTCTTGGCGGCGGCTTTAACGCTTTTGGATTTGTTTGCCCGCATCTCCGCCGTGATGGCTGTGGCGTTGCGGCCGCGCTTAAGAGGTTCGCCGTTCTCGTCGTACCGGGAGGGCCAGATCACGCTGGGTTTAACGCCCAATGCGTCGGCGATGCGTTTCTCGTTGACTGGCATGGGGCGCTTGAGGCAGGCCGACAAGCTCGACGAATCGCTGAGCTCGGCATCGAAAGCGATGCGGGACAAGGTGACGCCGATCTTGGCCAGTTCCGCCTTGATATCGGCCGGATGCCAATCCTCAGAATTGGATTTTTTAGGGGTGTGTGCGATCATGGTTTGTTCTCCGTAGTTAGGTTCCAACGCTTGAATAATAGACCCACTTGGGAACCACCGCAACCCCAGATGGGTACTTTTTTTGCGCGTTCGCACCTATGACTCTTGCTTTTTTAAACGATTTTGGAATTTGTTCAATGTTTTCAATTACTTGCGCATGGTGCGAACATTGCAATTTGTTCGCGCCCCTGTGTTCGCACCTTGTTACGAAAGGTGCGAACACATGAGCAGCCCACTAGCTGACCGCTTAATAGCATCTAGAAAAGCGCTAGGGCTGACGCAAGACGCCTTTTGCACGCAAATTGGCCTGCCTTTATCGACATTGAAAAAATACGAGGGGTCGCATCGGGAACCTGGGGCTGAGGCGTTGGTGTTAATCGCAAAGGCGGGAATTAACATTCACTGGCTGCTCACTGGCACCGGCCAGATGCTGGTATCGGCGGTACCAGAGGCCGCCCCGGCTCCCCCGAAGGTCGTCACCAAGATCAACGTCGAAGCCCTGATCGCCGCGTTCGTCGGCATGAGCCAGGCGGCCCCGCCAGGGCAGGCGCCCAAGCAGACGGCCAAGAAGGCCATCGAGTTCTACATGTACCTGCTGGAGAAGGGAATGATCACGCCTGACGGCATCGGCGAAGGCGACCTGAGCAATGCAGCTTGATAACAACTGGAAGAACACTTAAAGGAAAACAACAGTGAGCAAATTTTCTGCAATCGCAATGTTTTTGGCTATGCTGGTTGGGGTGATGTTTTTTGCTGAGAAGGTAGGAACGGTTGAGCCGACTCCCGTCAGTCCGACGGCTCGGACTGAATCGTCTATCGAGATCCTCAACCGCGAGCAAGACAGCCAGGCTGAGCGCTGCAAGAACGGGTACTCCGATGGGTGCGACAAGGAGCGGTCACTCGCCGAATTTAAGAGGGCAACGGGGCAGTAAGAAGGTTTAACGCTTTGGCATTGGCGTTAAAATGCTGATATGTCTAAAGAGCAATATGAATGGGTTGTGGCAATGGCGCTACTCTGGGGCGCCGTCAATGAAAGCGCTGACCAGGATGCAGGCCCGAAGATGGAGCGCGTCGACGGAATCGCCGGGCGCCTGGCCCCCAACGCCTGGGAGCCGTCGAACGACGGCGAATTTGCGGCCGCGCTCGCGGCCCTGACTTGGCTCTTGCTGGCGGCCGACCTGCAAAAGCGCGCCGCCGCGTGCGCCCCTTGCAAAATCCTCGTCTTCCTCGTGCAGAACCAAACGCAAATTTATTCAGAAAGCGCTCATTCCGCGCTATTTTTTTGCGTTTGCGAATCTCGAACCGAAATCGATGGAATCGTCGTGTTTCCCCTATGGGGATTCGCCACATCCCGCCTCGTTTCGGATCTTCCCACAAGTGCTAAATCACTCACCCCCTCACACAAGTCGAATTTCAACGGGATCTGAGCCATTCCTTCAGCACGTCGTTCATACGCGTTTGCCAGCCGTCGCCGGTGGCCTTGAACGCCGCCAACACGTCGGCGTCAAACCGGATCGTCGTGCTGATTTTTAAAGGTGATCCTTGATCCGCTCGAAGAAATACAGCCCCTTTTCTTCGGCATCCGCGCCGACATTGCCGGACACCATTTCCAGAAATTTCGTGAGAGAAGTCTTTTCGGCAGTCGCGATGAGACGCTGGAAATCGCCGGCATCGCCCGCGACCTGCGCCTTTTCCTGCGCGTTGTAATAAGCGAGCCTTTGGTCGGCCGGTATATTGGCGATCGGATAGCCGTGGCGCAGCAGGATCAGGTTCATCACCAGGCGGGCGGTGCGGCCATTGCCGTCGATGTAATCTGTCTGATTTGCGGCGCGGAGGAGGTGCGGCCGCGCCCGGGCCGCCTGATCTCACAAGAACTTGCGCACCTTTCCGAGCAGCGTCGGCTTGTCGAACGGCTTGACGACGAAATCGGCGGCGCCGGCGTTGAGGCTCTCGATCACCATGTCCTTGCCGCTCTGGCCGGTGATCATGATGACCGGGATGCCGGCGAACTGCTCGGCGAGCTTCAGGCGGCGCGTCACTTCGACGCCGTCGATGTCGGGCAAATTAATGTCCATCAGCACCAGGTCGGGCTGGCATTTGCGCAG
>JACMLV010000162.1 GCA_014379395.1 Burkholderiaceae bacterium | reverse complement strand
GCTACCGCACCGCCGGGTCGGACGTGTAGGCGCGCTCGATCTGGTGACGTAACGAGGTGATGAGCAGCGCCGACAGCAGCGCGAAGGCTAGAGCCATCGCGACACCGACCCAGTCGGCGAAGCGGGCCTGGCGCGGCCGGCCCCGGCCCAGCGCCTGGCCGACGCGGGTGATCATGCCGATGCCGAAGCTGAGCGGCACCATGAACACCAGCGAGGCGAAATTGAGGGCGATCTGGTGCGCCGAAATCTGCACCACGCCAAAGCGCGCCACCAGCAGGCTGACCGCGCCGAACGCGCTCACCTCGGCGAAATACGTGATCCCGATGGGCAGCCCGAGGCGCAGCATGGCCCGAATTTCCGTCCAGTGCGCCCAGTCCCAGCGCGTGAACGGATAGGTGGCGCGGTGGGCCGGAGAAAAACGGACCCAGAGCAGCATCGCGATCAGCATCAGCCACATGCAGCTCGCCGTCGCCACCGCGCAGCCGATCCCGCCCAACGCCGGCAAGCCCCAGTGGCCGAAGATCAGCAGCCAGTTGACGCCGACGTTGACCAGCAGCGCCAGCAGCGAAATGACCATCATCGGCTTGGTCTGGTCGATGCTGGCGCTGTAGCCGTAGAGGGCGCGGTAGGCGGCGAACGGCGGCAGGCCGAGGCTGATGATGTGGACGAACAGCGAGGCGCGCGCGGCCACCTCGGGCGCCAGGTACAGATGGTCGAAGATCAGGGTCGCCAGGTTGATCAGCAGGCAGGCCGCGACGCCGACCCCGAGCGCCTTCCACAAGGCTTGCCGCACCAGATGGGCGATGCGCCCGGGCTGCTTGGCGCCGACCTCGTGCGCGACCAGGGTGTTAATGGCCATCATCACGCCGCTGACGGTGACCAGGATGATCGACCAGATCGCCGCGCCGAGCGAGACGGCGGCCAGTTCTGCGGCGCTGGCGTGGCCGGTCATGGCGACGTCGGCCACGCCCATGCCGACCGTGGCGAGCTGGCCGACCAGCATCGGCCAGGCCAGGTGCCACAGCGCGCGCGCTTCGCCGCGCACCGCGGCCAGGGAAGAGAAAAATGACATGGCCGCGATTTTACTGAGAAATCCGACGCGCGCAGCAACATTCGCATGCGCGCCGAAGCGGCGTCGATTTCGTGTAATCTTTATGCAACCGACACGGCAAACTGGCGGCCAGGCGGCGCTTACCGAAAAGGAGCGGGCACGTGGAATACAAGGATTACTACCAGACGCTGGGCCTGGATAAATCGGCCGGCGCGGACGACATCAAGAAGGCCTACCGCAAGCTGGTGCGCAAGTACCATCCCGACCTGAGCAAGGAGGCCGACGCCGACCGCAAGACCAAGGAGTTGAACGAGGCCTACGGCGTGCTGGGCGACCCGGAAAAGCGCGCCGCCTACGACCAGCTCGGCCAGCAGTACCACGCCGGCCAGTCGTTCCAGCCGCCGCCGGACTGGGGCGACGCCTTCGCCGGCAACGACCTGTTCGCCGACCTGTTCGCGCACCTGGGCGGGCGGCGCCGCCCGAACATTCGCCTGCGCGGCGAGGACAGCCACGCCAGCATCGAGGTCGAGCTGGCCGACGCCTACCACGGCGCCACGCGTGCGATGATTGCCAGGGATTGCATTGCGACGCTCACGTTGTTCGCATCTTCACCAACTTCAACTGGCAAGACCGCGGGAATCCACCCCGAACGAAGGTGACAAAATTGTCGAGGCGACAAGAGCGACGCGATGGGGAAATTGCGGTTGGTCCACATGGGAGTTGTGGCACTTTTGTGGCAGTGCCGATCCGGCGGCCCGACGAACCAAACAATGCGTAGCTTGACCTCTTCCTCTCCCACGTTACGATATCAAGCAGTTGCAACTCACGGGATACGGCATAAAGACCGCGGCCAGAGAATCCCTCCCTCTCCGCTCGCTTTCGGAC
This sequence comes from Burkholderiaceae bacterium, assembly GCA_014379395.1. Taxonomy (GTDB): domain Bacteria; phylum Pseudomonadota; class Gammaproteobacteria; order Burkholderiales; family Burkholderiaceae_D; genus Janthinobacterium. The sequence continues at coordinate 154 of JACMLV010000162.1, read as the reverse complement.
GCTCGCCTCAACTCGGCGAGCGTTCGGCGTTTAGAGAAGACCCCTCGGTTTGGCACACTCAACTGGTCAAAACTGTTCCAATCGATCGCAGCAGGCCAATCCTCAACAATTCTCAGTTCTCTGAACGGCTCTTGTTCGGTCGGTAACGGCACCT